>NZ_JARWRU010001064.1 GCF_029867845.1 Nocardia farcinica
CCCCCGAGCCCAGCCCGCCGGCCGAGCAGGCGGGCAACCGCACCCGCACCCACCACCACCACAACCAGAAGCGCGCGGTGCTGGCGATCATCGTCGCGGCGACCCAGATCTACACCACCGTGACCATGGCGATCGCGCAACGCAGGGCGGTGCTGTCGATGCTGCGCGCGATCGGCGGGCAACGCCGCACCCTGGTGCAGGATCTGCTGGTCGAGGCGGCGATCGTGGGCGCGGTCGGCGGTCTGCTCGGCGCGGCGCTGGGGGCGCTGATGGGCCGGGCCGCCATCACGACACTGCCCGCCTCGCTGATGCAGTCGGTGGAGGCCACCACGGTCTACATCTTCCCGGGCGCGGGCATCCCGGTCGCGGTCGTGGCCGCCGTCGCGACCGGCGTGACCGCCTCGGCGGTGGCCGCACGGCAGGTGTACCGGGTCTCGCCGGTGGAGGCGCTCGCCCCGGTCGGCACCGCGCCGTCGGACCACGTGCCCGGCTGGCTGCGGTTGGGCGCGGGCTTCTCCGCGGTCGGTTCTCTGACGATCGCGCTGGGCCTGTTGCTGCTCGAGCCCGGCGACCTGCTGTGGTCGGGGATCGCGCTGTCGTTGTTCTTCGGCTCGAGCATCACCCTGTGCTTCGCGCTGTCACCCCAGCTGGTCCGTGCCGCCACCGCGGTCGCTCGGTGGGCCGGGGCGGCGGGCGAGCTGGCCGCCGCCACCCTGGAGCGGGCGCCGCGCCGCGTGTGGGGCACCCTGATGACGGTGTTCATGGCGGTCGCGGTGACGGTGACCATCACCGGCGCCAACGGCGACCTGCTCGACTCGGTGCGCGACTCGGTGACCTCGGACCGCCACGTCGACGTCCATGTGGCCTCCCATCCGGCCGACCAGCTGCCGACCGGCCCGACCCTGCCCGACGGTCTCGCGGCCACGATCGCGGGCCTGCCCGGGGTGGCGGCCGTGAGCGCGACGCAGGTGGCGTACGCGACCTCCGGTGCGGACCGGATCACCGTGCACGGGCTCGACCCGGATTCGGCGAGTCCGCTGATGGACGACCTCGACGAGCGGGTCCGCGCCGAGGTCCTCGCCGGCCGTGGCGTGATCGTCTCCCGGGCCATGAGCCGGTCACTCGGGCTCGAACCGGGCGACGCGTTCGAACTGCGCACCCCGCGCGGCATCCAGCGGACCACGGTCGCGGCGGTCGTGCCCTATTTCACCACCCTGTCGGGCACGGTCGCCATCGGATTGGACGCCATGCGGACCTGGTTCGAACGGCCAGGCGCGACCGCGTTGCAGATCACCGCCGAGGCGGACGCCGACCCCGCGCGGGTGCAGGCCGCGATCACCGCTGTCGTGCCCGAGCACGTGCACGTCTACTCGGCGGGACAGTCCACCGAGGGCGTCGAAGGCGCGCTGCGACAGGGCATGGCGGTCAGCAACGCGCTGTGGGTGATCGTCGTGCTGATCGCCGCGATCGCGCTGCTGACCACGCTGACACTGTCGGTCCTCGAACGCCGCCGCGAACTGGGCGTGTTGCGCGCCCTCGGCTCGAGCAGGCGGCAGATGCTGGCCGCGGTGCTCGCCGAGGCCGCCGCGGTCGGCGTGGTCGGCGGCCTGCTCGGCATGCTGTTCGGCCTGGCAAGTCAGTGGTTCTTCGACCGGGTGAGCGTGGACGCCATGAACATCGACGTCACCTGGCAGCCCGCGCCGACCGTCCTGCTCGTCACGGTGGCCGCGGTCGTGCTGAGCCTGCTCGGCGCCGTCCCACCCGCGATCCGCGCCGCCCGCCTCGACATCATCGAAGCCGTAGCGGTCGACTGAGACCGAAAGGAAGCCCGTGTTCCGCACACCGTCCGTGTTCCGCACCCCCGAGGCAGCCGGCAGGCCCCGCCGCGCGCTCCCGGCGACCCTCCTGCTCCTCGCCGCCCTCACCCTGGCCTCCGCCTGCGGCGACGAGCCCGAGAGCGCCCCGCCCGCAACGACATCCGCGACTTCCGCGCAGCAGGCCTCGCAGGCGATCCCGCCCGTGCCCACCCCGGCCGAACTGAACGCGGG
The DNA here is from genome assembly GCF_029867845.1 of Nocardia farcinica. Classification (GTDB taxonomy): domain Bacteria; phylum Actinomycetota; class Actinomycetes; order Mycobacteriales; family Mycobacteriaceae; genus Nocardia; species Nocardia farcinica_A. The sequence continues at coordinate 2,049 of NZ_JARWRU010001064.1, forward strand.
CCTCGGCATCGCGCTGGACCCGCCCGCCCCCGCCACCCACAAGACCACCTATGTCGAGGACTCCGCCGACGACCCCGACCTGGTCGCCACTCTGGCCGAGGCCGCCCAGGCCAACAAGGTCGAGATCACCATCATCGGTGTCGAACACGCCGGCGGCCCGACCATGCAGGGCATCGCCGACATGCGCATCGACGGCAACCCCGTCCCCGGGGAGGCCACGATTCCCTTCGTCGCCGAGGACGGCCGCTGGAAGCTCCAGAAGGCGTGGGCCTGCCAGATGCTCGCCAATGCCCACGCCGGCTCCCCGAGCTGCGCGTAGCGCGCGGCCGAACCG
>NZ_JARWRU010001065.1 GCF_029867845.1 Nocardia farcinica
GGGTCTGGGGTTTGCGGCCGGCCGCGTGGCGGGGTATGCCTGGGGGGAGCCGGCCGCCGCCGAGACGGCGGCGGGTGGCCGGTTGCCGGTTCAGCCGCCAGACCAGGGCATCGGCCTCGAGAGTCAGCTGGGGGATGCCGGGCACGTCGGCGCCGGGGAACATGTCGGTGTAGAGGTCGAGCGGCTCATCGGATTCGGCGAGTTCGAGGCGGCGGACCGGGGCGAGGCGCTGGGCGAGGAAACTGCTCGCCACCATGGGAACGAGGACGAGCAGCACGGCCCCGACCGCCGCGACGAGCGGGAGCCCGGCCAGCTCCGGCACCGCCTCCGGCACACCGAGCAGGTGCAGTGTGCCGTACACGGGGGCCTCCGCCACCAGCAGGCCCGCCTGGTGGAGGACGGCGCGGAAGCCGTTGTGCCAGCGCTCGGGCGGCCAGGCGCCCGGGCCGCCGAACCACACCGCCACCCAGACGACCGGAATCGAGACGCCCACGGCATGCGCGAGCACGAGCCAGCCGGGGACCGTGGGATGCAGCGCGGCCGCGACGACCGTGGTCAGCACGGCCACCAGCAACGGCGGAACGATCAACAGGCATCCCACGACGGCGGTGGTCGCGCGCCAGTGTTCGGCGAGCAGCCGCTGCACGAGTGGGTCACCGGAGACGGGGCGGGACGGGTAGCTCACTAGGGCACCATCCCTTCTGCAACCCGAACAGTTAGGGTTGTTGTCTCTCGGTTCCGGTGGGTGCATGGCCTTGGTTGCGAGCTACTCGATGGCCAGCATGAGTTCCGCCAGCCCCACCGGGCCGAGGGCTGCAGACCGGCATCAGGGACACGCCCGTTCGAGGGCCGATTAGTGAGCTCCCGGCGGCGGCCCTCACTTCCGACGAGGCATTCCGTCGACCTCGAAGGAGTACTGCCTTGGCGTTCACCGGCTGGGACTGGGGTATGAGTGCCCACGACGTCACCGTTATCGACGACGCCGGCACCAAACTCGATCGGTTCCCCGTCGCCCACACCGAAGACGGCATCGCCGCAGCGCTGGCAAGGCTGGCCCGTCACGGCGACCCCACGCGGTTGCCGGTGGCGATCGAAACCACGCGGGGTCTCGTGGTGGACCGGCTTCTCGCGGCTGGGCACCCGGTGATCCCGGTGCACCCCAACGCTTTCCACGCCGCCCGCCCCCGCTGGGGTGCGGCGCGGGCGAAGAACGATCCTGGTGACAGGTTCAAGCTGGCCGACCACGCCCGCACCGACGGCCACCGGCTGCCGGTGCTGGCACCGACGCTGCCGGAAACCATCGAGCTGCAGGCGTTGACCCGTCAGCGCGGTGACCACCTCGAACTGCGGATCGCCGCGGCCAACCAGCTCGCCGCTCTTCTCGACGCCCATTGGCCCGGCGGGAAAACCATCTTCGCGCGGATCCATTCGGCGATCGCCCTGGATTTCCTGGATCGCTACCCGACCCCGCAGGCCGCCGCCGGGCTCACCCCGGCCCGCGTCGAACAGTTCTGCAAGCGCCGCGGTTACAGCGGCCGCCGAACCGGCGCCGAGCTGCTGACCCGACTGCGGGCCGCCCCCACCGCCGCCAGCCGACTCAACGAATCCGTTGTCGCGCAGCTGATCCGAGCGCAAGTATCGGTCGTGAGATCGCTGCAGGCCGGCATCGATGCTCTCGACGCCGTCATCGCCGAAGCCGTTGCCGCGCACCCCTACGCGCAGCTGCTGGCCGACCTTCCTCGCGTCGGCACGTTGAACCTGGCCCAGATCATCGGCGAAGTCGGCCCGATCCTCGAACGCGCCACCAGCTTCGAGCAACTCACCGCCGAGACCGGCATCGCTCCGGTCACCCGCGCCTCGGGCAAAACCCACACCGTCGCCTACCGCCACGCCACCAACCGCCAAGCTCGTCAAGCCCTGCACACCTGGCTCGACAACAGCCGCCGCGCCGACCCATGGGCTTGGCAACGCTATGCCAGCGCCCGCGCACGCGGACAACGCCACCCACACGCCCTGCGGACCCTCGGCCGCGCCTGGCTCCGCATCATCTGGGCCTGCTGGCGCACCAAAACCGCCTACAACCCCACCCGGCACGAACCCCAAACCCAACCGGTCGCCGCATAGGGGTTGACTCAGGAAACTCATGC
>NZ_JARWRU010001066.1 GCF_029867845.1 Nocardia farcinica
GCTGCGGCGGTTTGGCATCGTGGCGCCAACCGTGCGGTAACGCGCGGCGGGGGCGGGCGCGCGGGGGGTTGGCGGCGGCATCGGCGTGGGCGGCGGCCACCACGGACAGCCGCTCGGCTCCGGCGTCGGCCAGCGGGGCGGCGAGGCTGTCCAGGCCGTGGGTGGCGAAGAAGGCGGTGTCGGTGTCGCCCGCCAGGAAGGCCGGATGGCGCAACACCCGCACCAGCAGGTCGCGGTTGGTGACCAGGCCGTGGATGCGGGCGCGGTGCAGGGCAGCGGCGAGCAGGCGGGCGGCCTCCGCGCGGGTGTCGGCGTAGGAGATCACCTTGGCGAGCATGGGGTCGTAGTGCACGCCGACCACCGAACCGTCGACCACGCCGGTGTCGAGCCGGATGCCGGTCGTGGTCAGCGGCGCGAATTCCGTCGCCACCCGCGGGATGTCGACCCGATGGACGGTTCCGCTCTGCGGCTGCCAGTCGTGGGCCGGGTCCTCGGCGTAGAGACGGACCTCGATGGAGTGGCCGCGCATGGCCGGTGGCCGCTCGGGCAGCGGATCACCCTGGGCGACGGCCAGTTGCAGCCGGACCAGGTCGACGCCGGTGGTGCACTCGGTGACCGGATGCTCCACCTGCAACCGGGTGTTCATCTCCAGGAAGTAGAACTCGCCGGACTCGTCGGCCAGGAACTCGACGGTGCCCGCGCCGGTGTAGCCGATGGCGTCCGCGGCCTGGCGGGCCGCCTCGAACAGCCGGTCCCGCATGCCGGGCCCGTCGCCGGTCCGGGCGGCGTCGATGCGCTCGACCAGCGGCGACGGCGCCTCCTCCACGACCTTCTGATGGCGGCGCTGGATCGAGCACTCCCGCTCCCCCAGCGCCCACACCGTGCCGTGGGTGTCGGCCATGACCTGCACCTCGATGTGCCTGCCGGTCTCGAGGTATCGCTCGCAGAACACCGTGGGATCGCCGAAGGCCGACTCGGCTTCGCGCCGCGCGGCGTCGATCTGCGCGCTCAGCTCGGACAGCTCGCGCACCACGCGCATGCCGCGCCCGCCGCCGCCGGCCGAGGCCTTGATCAGCACCGGCAGGTGCGCCTCGGTCACCTCGGCGGGATCGAGTTCGGGCAACACGGGCACGCCCGCGGCGGCCATCATCTTCTTCGCGGCGACCTTGGAGCCCATCTCCTCGATGGCGGCCACCGGCGGGCCGATCCAGGTGAGTCCGGCGGCGAGCACGGCGCGGGCGAATTCGGCGTTCTCGGAGAGGAATCCGTAGCCGGGATGGATCGCGTCGGCCCCGGCCGACAGCGCCGCCTCGATGATCAGCGCGCCGCGCAGGTAGGTCTCGCCGGGGGTGTTGCCGGGCAGGCGGACCGCGGCGTCGGCCTCGCGCACGTGCGGGGATTGCGCGTCGGCGTCGGAGTACACCGCGACCGTGCCGAGGCCCATGCGACGGCAGGTGGCGAAGACGCGGCGGGCGATCTCGCCGCGATTGGCCACCAGGACAGTGGAGACGGTTTCGGTCACGACGGCCTCACATTCGGATGACGCCGAAGCCGTCGGCGCCCTCGATCGGGGCGTTGTGGACGGCCGAGAGCGCCATGCCCAACACCGTGCGGGTATCGCGGGGATCGATCACGCCGTCGTCGTAGAGCCTGCCGGACATGAACATCGGCAGCGACTCGGCCTCGATCTGCGCCTCGATCATGGCGCGCATGCCCGCGTCGGCCTCCTCGTCGAAGGCCTTGCCGCGCGCCTCGGCGGCGGCGCGACCGACGATGGAGATCACGCCGGCCAGCTGCGCGCCGCCCATGACCGCGGATTTGGCGCTGGGCCAGGCGAAGACGAAGCGCGGGTCGTAGGCGCGCCCGCACATGCCGTAGTGGCCCGCGCCGTAGGAGGCGCCCATGAGCAGGGTCAGGTGCGGCACCTTGGAGTTGGACACCGCGTTGATCATCAGCGCGCCGTGCTTGATGATGCCCTTCTGCTCGTACTCCTTGCCGACCATGTAGCCGGTGGTGTTGTGCAGGAACAGCAGCGGGGTGTCGGACTGGTTGGCCAGCTGGATGAACTGGGCCGCCTTCTGCGCCTCCTCGGAGAACAGCACGCCGCGGGCGTTGGCGAGGATGCCGACCGGATAGCCGTGCAGGCGCGCCCAGCCGGTGACCAGGCTGCTGCCGTAGAGCGGCTTGAACTCGTCGAAATCGGAGTCGTCGACCACGCGGGCGATCACCTCGCGCGGGTCGAACGGGATCTTCTGGTCCGGCGGCACGATGCCGAGCAGTTCCTCGGCGTCGTAGCGGGGTTCGGCCACCGGCCGCGGGGCCGGGCCGAGCTTGCGCCAGTTCAGCCGCCGGACGATGGCGCGGCCGAGGCGGATGGCGTCCTGTTCGTCGACGGCCAGGTAGTCGGCCAGGCCGGAGACGCGGGCGTGCATGTCGGCGCCGCCGAGGGATTCGTCGTCGGACTCCTCACCGGTGGCCATCTTCACCAGCGGCGGACCGCCGAGGAACACCTTGGAGCGTTCCTTGATCATGACCGTGTAGTCGGACATGCCCGGCACGTACGCCCCGCCCGCGGTCGAGTTGCCGAACACCAGGGCGATGGTCGGGATGCCCTCGGCCGAGAGCTGGGTGAGGTCGCGGAACAGCCGCCCGCCGGGGACGAACACTTCCTTCTGCGTCGGCAGGTCGGCGCCGCCGGACTCCACCAGGTTGATCAGCGGCAACCGGTTCTGGCGGACGATGTCGTTGATGCGCAGGCTCTTGCGCAGCGTCCACGGGTTGGAGGTACCGCCGCGCACGGTGGGGTCGTGCGCGACGATCATGCACTCGACGCCTTCCACGATTCCGATGCCTGCGACGACGCTGGCGCCGACATGGAATTCGCTGCCCCACGCGGCGAGTGGGCACAGTTCGAGGAACGGCGCGTCCTCGTCGAGCAGCAACTCGATGCGCTCGCGCGCGGTGAGTTTGCCCCGTTTGCGGTGGCGGGCGAGCTTGTCCGGGCCGCCGCCCGCGACGGCCTCGGCGAACTCCGCCTCGACCTCGGCGAGCTTGGCGATCATCGACTCCGCGGCCGTGCGGTACTCCGGGGCGTCGGTGTCGAGGGTGCTGCGCAGGACGGTCATGCCCGCCACCTTTCCGATCAGGCCTGCAAGCCCAGGCGCTTGCCCGCCAGGCCGAGCAGGATCTCGCTGGTGCCGCCGCCGATGCCGAGCAGGCGGATGTCGCGGTACTGGCGCTCGACCTCGGACTCGCGCATGTAGCCCATGCCGCCGTGCAGCTGGACCGCCTGGTGGGCGACCCATTCCGCGGCCTCGACGGCGGTGTTCTTGGCGAAGCACACCTCGGCGATCAGGTCGGTCTCGCCCTCGGCGGCGCGACGGGCCACCTCACGGGCGTAGACGCGGGCCACGTCGATGCGGCGCGCCATCTCGGCCACGGTGTTCTGCACCGCCTGGCGGGTGATGAGCGGGCGGCCGAAGGTCTCGCGGTTGCGCACCCACTCCAGGGTCAGGTCGAGGCAGCGCTGCGCCTGCGAATAGCCCTGCACGGCCAGGCCGAGACGCTCGCTGACGAAGGCGCCCGCGATCAGGTAGAAGCCCGCGTTCTCCGGGCCGACCAGGTTCGCGACGGGCACCTTCACGTCCACATAGGACAGCTCGGCGGTGTCGGAGGCCTGCCAGCCCATCTTCTCCAGCTTGCGGCTGACGGTGAAGCCGGGGGTGTCCTTGTCGACGACCAGCAGCGAGATGCCGCCGGAGCCCTTGCCGCCGGTGCGCACCGCGGTGACGACGAAGTCGGCGCGGCAGCCGGAGGTGATGTAGGTCTTGGAACCGTTGACGATGTAGTGGTCGCCCTCGCGGCGCGCGGTGGTCGACAGGTTGTTCACGTCGGAGCCGCCGCCGGGCTCGGTGATGGCCAGCGAGCCGATCATGTCACCGGCAAGCGTGGGCTTGACGTAGCGCTCGATCAGGTCCTTGTTGCCCGAGGCCACGATGTGCGGGACGGCGATGCCGCAGGTGAACAGCGAGGCGAACAGACCGCCCGAGCCGCCCGCCTGGTGGATCTCCTCGCAGACGATCGCGGTGTCGATGGCGGTGCCGCCGCCACCGCCGACCTCCTCGGGGAACTGCAGGCCGAGCAGGCCGAGCTCGCCGGCCTTCTTGTGCAGCTCGCGCGGGAGTTCGCCGTCACGCTCCCACTGGTCCAGGTAGGGCAGCACCTCGCGCTCGACGAAACCGCGCACGGTGGCGCGCAGTTCGCGACGTTCGGGGGTGTTCCACGGATTCTCGGTCATGACAGCAACTCCACTGGGATATCGATGGTGCGGGACCGCAGCCATTCGGCCAGTCCCTTGGCCTGCGGGTCGAACCGGGCCTGATACGCCACGCCCTTGCCGAGCAGGTCCGCGACGAGGAAGTTCATCGCGCGCAGGTTCGGCAGCAGGTGCCGGGTGACGGTCAGGTCCGCGGTCTCGGGCAGAAGTTCCTTCAGCGCCTCGACGGTGAGGGTGTGCGCGAGCCAGCGCCAGGCCTCGTCGGTGCGCACCCAGACGCCGATATTGGCGTCGCCGCCCTTGTCGCCGCTGCGGGCGAGCGCGATCGTGCCGAGCGGGACACGGCGGGTCCGCGTGACCGGAAACGGCTGCGGCAGTTCGGGTTCGGCGACGGCTTCGAGCGCGCGCGTCCGCTCCGGCGGGGCGATCTCGGCGCGCGTGCCGTCGGGCAGCACGGCCACGTGCGCGACCTCGGCGGCGTCGACGTAACCGGCGGTGTAGACGCCGTAGGGCGAGCCGTTGCCGGGCGGGGTGGTGAAACTACAGCCGGGGTAACCGGCGAGCGCGAGTTCCACCACCGTGGCGGAGACGGCGCGGCCGACCTTCTTCGGGGCGGGGTCGCGCACCACGCAGCGCAGCAGGGCGCTGGCCTGCTCCTCGGTCTCGGCGTCGGGGCGGTCCAGGCGGACAAGGGTCCAGTCCAGTTCGGCCGGGCGGGCGGGCAGCCACGATTCCAGCTGACGGCGGGCCAGCTCGGCCTTGGCCTCGATGTCCAGGCCGGTGAGCACGAACTCCATCTCGTTGCGGAAGCCGCCAAGGGTGTTCAGGGAGACCTTCAACCGGGGCGGCGGAGCCTCGCCGGTGACGCCGGACACCAGCACCCGGTCGGGGGCTTCCTGGGCCAGCCGCACTCTGTCCAGCCGCGCGGTGACGTCCGGTCCGGCATAGCGGGCGCCCTGGATCTCGTACATCAGCTGCGCCTCGACGGTGTCGACGGTGACCGCGCCGCCGGTGCCTGGATGCTTGGTGATGACGCTGCTGCCGTCCCGGCGGACCTCGGCGATCGGGAAACCCGGCCTGCCGAGATCGGCGATCTCGGTGAAGAAGGCAAAGTTGCCGCCGGTGGCCTGGGTGCCGCACTCGATGATGTGGCCCGCCACGACCGCGCCCGCCAGGGCGTCGAAATCCTCGCGCGACCAGCCGAAGTGGGCGGCGGCCGGGCCGACGACGAGGGAGGCGTCGGTGACACGGCCGGTGATCACGATGTCGGCGTCGGCGCGCAGGCATTCGGCGATGCCCCAGGCGCCGAGGTAGGCGTTGGCGGTGAGCGGAGAACCCAAGCCGAGCTCATGGGCGCGCGGCAGCAGGTCGTCGCCCTCGACATGGGCGACCTTCGCGTCCACCCCGAGTTCGGCGGCGGCCGCGCGCACCTGCTCCGCCAGGCCCGCGGGGTTCAGCCCGCCCGCGTCGACCACGATCCGCACGTTCTGCCCGAGCGCCAGGGTGAGGCAGTCGCGGAGCTGGGTGAGGAAGGTCTTGGCGTAGCCGAGGGAGGCGTCCTTCATCCGGTCGCGGCCGAGGATGAGCATGGTCAGCTCGGCGAGGTAGTCGCCGGTGAGCACGTCGAGCGGGCCGCCCTCGAGCATCTCGCGCATGGCGGACAGGCGGTCGCCGTAGAACCCGGAACAGTTGCCGATCCTCAGGACGTCTGGATCGGCGGCCAGCGTGCGCATCGGGCCGGTGCCTCCCTCGTCGATGAGTCGGATGTCGGTGAACGGCGGCGCTCGTTCGCGTCCGCCCCAGCATCACACCCCGGCAGAAAAAAATCAAGCTAGCGTGCTTGTTAATTGTTCGCGCAGGTAGACACTCTTTCGGGCCGCACAACACGCGCACCATCAGCTCCGGGAAGACGCGCCACCCGCCTATGGTGCACCCGCCGACACGACGGCACGGCAGAATCAGCGCAATGTCGACCGACGTGACGATGATCCTGCTGCTCGCCCTCGCCGGCTTCCTGCTCGGCGGGGCCTACTCGCTGTGGAAGACCTCCCGGCCGCTGGCCGTCGGCCTGGCCGCCTGCGGCCTGCTCGCCGCCGCGGGCGGACTCTTCTGGGGCCTGAGCTGACCCCGCCGTTTCCGCCGGATCGACATGCCGGTCATCCCGGAGGCTCCGACAACCCGTCGGCCTGCACATCGAGACCGATGGCACGAAGGCCGACGGCGGCCCTGTCGAACTCACCGAAGAAGCGAAGCAGCAGGGGGCCGAACTCGTGATCGACACGGCGCGGCAGCCGGCTGCGAACTGAACCGTCACCGGGACATACGGACCGCCCGCTGGGGGCAGAGCAGGAACCGAACGGCCCGGCGTGGAAGGGGCGACTTCACACGCCGGGCCGGTTCGGGGGGCCGCAGAACCACGAAAGTGGTTCTGGCCCAAAAGCGCGCGACACAACCCCCCAAAACGACGCACCCTAACCACCGGGCGAGGGGCCAGCACCGGAGGAAAAGATAT
>NZ_JARWRU010001067.1 GCF_029867845.1 Nocardia farcinica
GTCCAGGTGCGGGGCGAAGGCCTCGGCGACCGGGATGCCGACCACCTGCACCGGCGAGAGCCAGGCCGGGAAGGCGCCCGCGTAGTGCTCGGTGAGCACGCCGAAGAACCGCTCGATGGAGCCGAACAGCGCGCGGTGGATCATCACCGGTCGCTGCTTGCTGCCGTCGGAGGCGGTGTACTCCAGGTCGAACCGCTCGGGCAGGTTGAAGTCCAGCTGGATGGTCGACATCTGCCAGGTGCGGCCGAGCGCGTCCTTGGCCTGCACGGAGATCTTCGGGCCGTAGAAGGCGGCGCCGCCCGGATCGGGCACCAGCTCGAGCCCGGAGGCCTCGGCCACCTTGGCCAGGGTCTCGGTGGCCTCGTCCCAGATCTCGTCGGAACCGACGAACTTCTTCGGGTCCTTGGTCGACAGTTCCAGGTAGAAGTCGTCGAGGCCGTAGTCGGCGAGCAGACCGAGCACGAACTGCAGCGTGTTCGTCAGCTCCTGGTGCATCTGCTCCTTGGTGCAGTAGATGTGCGCGTCGTCCTGGGTCATGCCGCGCACCCTGGTCAGGCCGTGCACCACGCCGGACTTCTCGTACCGGTACACCGAGCCGAACTCGAACATCCGCAACGGCAGCTCCCGGTAGGAGCGTCCGCGCGAGCGGAAGATCAGGTTGTGCATCGGGCAGTTCATCGGCTTGACGTAGTAGTCCTGGCCGGGCTTGCGCACGGTGCCGTCGTCGTTGTACTCGGCGTCCAGGTGCATGGCCGGGAACATGCCGTCGCGGTACCAGTCCAGGTGGCCGGAGACCTCGAACAGGTGGCCCTTGGTGATGTGCGGGGTGTTGACGAACTCGTAGCCGGCCGCCACGTGCCGCCTGCGCGAGTACTCCTCCAGCTCCTTGCGGATGATGCCGCCCTTGGGGTGGAACACCGGCAGGCCGGAGCCCAGCTCGTCGGGGAAGCTGAACAGGTCGAGTTCGAGGCCGAGCTTGCGGTGGTCACGACGCTCGGCCTCGGCCAGCACGTGCAGGTGCTCCTCCAGCGCCTCGGCCGACTCCCAGGCGGTGCCGTAGATGCGCTGCAGGCCCTCGCGGTTCTGATCGCCGCGCCAGTAGGCGGCCGAGCTGCGGGTCAGCTTGAAGGCGGGGATGAACTTGGTGGTGGGGATGTGCGGGCCACGGCACAGATCGCCCCAGACCTTCTCGCCCGTGCGCGGGTCGAGATTGTCGTAGATGGTCAGTTCCTTGCCGCCGACCTCCATGACCTCCGGGTCGTCGATGCCGGACTTGTCGCTGATCAGCTCCAGCTTGAACGGCTCGTCCGCCAGCTCGGTCCTGGCCTCGTCGATCTCGACCACGCGGCGGGAGAACCGCTGCGCGCCCTTGACGATCTTCTTCATCCTGGATTCCAGCTTGGCCAGATCCTCCGGGGTGAAGGGGCGATCGACCTGGAAGTCGTAGTAGAAGCCGTCCTTGATCGGCGGGCCGATGCCCAGCTTGGCCTCGGGGAACTCCTGCTGCACGGCCTGGGCGAGCACGTGCGCGGCCGAGTGCCTGATAACGCTGCGCCCGGCCTCGGTGGAGGCGGCGACGGCCTCGACCTCGGTGTCGACCTCGGGGGTCCAGGACAGATCCTTCAGGTTGCCTTCCGAGTCGCGAACCACCACGACGGTGTCCGGGCCCTTGGTCGGCAGTCCCGCTTCCCGCACCGCGGCGCCCGCCGTAGTCCCGGCCGGCACCCGGACGAGGGTGGACGGACTGAGCGGGGCTGAGGTCGTCACGACGGCGCTCTCCTTGGCATGTTCAGGGGCGGGCAGGTTCCCGCGCGGCAACACCGGCGGCGTGTGCGCTCCGGCGCGACCATGCTATCGGCACCCGCGCACGCGCGTGTCGATGGACCGGCGCTCGCGCGCTCAGTGACCGGCGCTGTATCTCTCCAGGAGGCCGGCGCGCTCGTCGGCGGGGCGCTTGGGGCAGCTGGTGCACATCTGCGCGCCGGGGACCTCGAACACCAGGCAACAGGAGATGCGGCGGACGAAGGTGCGCCCGCCCGCCTCCACGAAGCGCGGGACGGGCAGTTTGCCGCCGATCTGCCCCGCCAGGGCGGTGGCCAGCTGCGGGGCGCCCGCGTCGATGGCGCGGTTGCCGATCGCGTCGGCGACGACGGCCCACAGGGCGGGCATGCCCGCACCAGACACCTGGGCCACCACGGGGACGATCCGGGTGAGGGTTTCGCGCAGGGACAGCGCGGCGAGCAGGTCGGGGTCGCCCGTGCCCGTGCGGACGTCGCGTTCCGGGCGCGGGATCATCCGCTCGATCCCGCCGTCGGGGCGCAGTTCGCAGTCCAGTGCCTCCAGCCCGGCGGGCGGGGCGGGCCTGCCCTCGGCACGCGCGGCGATCACCTGGTCCACCAGTGCCGAGGCGACCATGCACCACCACAGCGTCCCGGCGACGCGGGGCGCGCCTGCGCCCCAGGAGGCGCCGAGCGCCGCGATCCGGTCCCGCACCCAGGAGGGGCGGGTCAGCGCGATCGCGGGCGCCGTACCGCTCGGTGCTGTATTGCTCGGTGCTGTATTGCTCGGTGTTGCACTGCTCAGCGTTGTAGTGGACTGCGCAACCATTCCCATTCGACTCCGATCCAGCCGGCGAACCATCCGAACGTGTTGAGAACCCACAGCGTGGCCACGACCACGGCGGCCGTGAGGAGCACGCCGAGCACCCGGATGCCCAGGCCGCGCGCCGAGTACCACGCCATCACCTTCCGGTACCGGTGACGCACCCAGCGCAGGACGTGCTGCGCCCACGCGAATTCGCTGGCGAGGATGCCGAGGCCGGCGAACACCATGGCCCAGCCGGGCCCCGGATAGGGGATCGCGAGGATGCCGACGGCGAGCACGATCGTGCCGACGACACCGATTCCGATCCGGTAGGCGAGGTTCAGCGTAGGCCGGGCGGCCACCCACGCGCGGAAGGCGCGCAGGCGATGTCGCAACGCCAGAGAGGTCCGGCGGCGCCAGGTGTCCGCACGTCGGCTGGTCGTCTCGCCCGCCTGCCGCGGCGCCTCGGAGGTCGTGGTCCGCGGGCTCGACCCGCCTGTGGAATCCGGCACGATGCTCACCTCGCCAGCCTAGAGATTCACACCAGTTCCGGCAGGCCCGTGGTGCGCTCCCCGGCAGGGTCCTGTCTGCCTGGCCCGGCCGGCCGCGCGCCCGCCCGCGCGGCCACCGGTTCGCCGATCGGGACGATGCCCTCGGCGGTCACCTCGACCACCCGCGCCGTGGCGATGTCGAAGAACAGTCCCGACACCGTGACACCACGCTCGGCGGCCGCTCTGCGCACCGCGGGATGCCGCCGCAGGTTGTCCACCTGCACCGCCACATTGACCATGCCGAGCTGGTCGATCTCGGAATAGCCCGCGGCGCGCGCGGCCGCGGCGACCGGGTGCCCGTCCAGGAAGCGCCGCAAGCTCGGCTGCGCGTGCACCAGCCACGGCGCGAGCCCGGGATCGGCGGCGCCGCCGGAGCGCAGCGCGGTCATGGCGCCGCAGCCGGAGTGCCCGCACACCACCACGCAGCGCACGGTCAGCTCCTCGAGCGCGAAGGTCAGCGCGGCGTCGATGGAAGCGTCCCCGCCGGCGGGGACCAGATTGCCGACATTGCGGACGGTGAACAGATCGCCGGGCCCGCTGTTGGTGATGACATTGGGCACGATCCTGGAA
>NZ_JARWRU010001068.1 GCF_029867845.1 Nocardia farcinica
CGGCGAGCACGAGCAGTTCGGTGTCGAAGAACCACTCGGCGGCCTCGACCAGCGGCCGCAGGCACTGCGCCACCTCGGCGGGTACCGCCTTGAAGCCGCACTGCGCGTCCGAGAAGCGGGCGCGCAGCGCGGCCTTGAGGATGAGGTTGTAGCAGCGGGTGATGATCTCGCGCTTGGGTCCGCGCACCACGCGGGCGGCGGCGTCGAGCCTGGTGCCGATCGCCAGATCGGAATGGCCGGACACCAGCGGCGCCACCAGTGGCAGCAGCGCGCCCAGATCGGTGGACAGGTCGACGTCCATGTAGGCGAGCACCTGGGCGTCCGAGCGCTCCCACACCGCGCGCAGGGCCCGGCCGCGGCCTTTGGCGTCCAGATGCGCCACCCGCACATTCGGCATCGAGGCCGCCAGTTCCTCGGCGAGGCGCGGCGTGGCATCCGTGCTCGCGTTGTCGGCGATGGTGATGCGCGCGGAGAAGGGGAAGCCGTCGCGCAGGTGGGCGTCGAGCCTGCGCACGCAGTCGGCCAGCCCGGTTTCCTCGTTGTGCACCGGAATCACGATGTCCAGCACGGGCGTCCGCTCGATCATGGATTCCACCATCGAGGCCGTGGCTCCCAGCGCGCTGGGACCGGGCTGGGAGGTTCCTGGGAACTCGCGCTGAGGTCTTGCGCGAGCGCAGCGCCGCGCGAAATCCGGTCCAGCCGTGTGGCAGTGGCGGAATCAGGCGGCCGGGGAACGGTCCACCGGGCGCGGGTTCAGGCGGCGGGCCTGCGCAGTCGCAGGACGGTGTCGGCGCGGGTGCCCCGCTGTCCCTCGGGGCCGGTCATCTCCTTCTCGACCCATTCGCTGGTCTCCACCGACCACGGCCCGCGCGGCTCGAGCAGCGCCAGGGTGCCCTCGATGGTCGGGAACTCGAACAGGGGCGGCTCGCTCATCCAGCTCGGCCAGCCCGCGTGCCCGACGATCAGCAAGACCCCGCCGGGCGCGACCGCATCGGCGGCGCGGAGCAGGATCGCGTCGCGCTCACCCGCCCCGGCCACCGGCGAGTGCAGGAACTGGGCGGACACCAGGTCGAAGGTCCCCTCCGGGAAGCTCGCCAGCAGGTTGTGGCGGACGAAGCCGATCCGGTCGGCGACGCCCGCGCCGACGGCGTGCTCGGCGGCGCGCTCGAGGGCGGTGGCGGAGATGTCGGTCGCGGTCACCCGCCAGCCGCGTTCGGCCAGCCAGATCGCGTCCGCGCCCTCGCCGCAGCCCAGGTCGAGCGCCGTTCCGGGAGCCAGTGCCTCGGCCTCGCGGGCGAACAACGGGTTCACCTTGCCGGACCAGATCGCGTCGCGTTCGCGGTAGAAGTCTTCCCAGAACTGTTCGGGTGTGGGCGCGGTCATCGTCTCTCCTCGTCACGGGGGTAGTGACACGATGGTGCGCCGCCATACGAGTGAACGGCAAGCGAAGTTGCCGTTCCGGCAAACCGCGCTTCGGGGGTCAGGAGTGGTGCAGACGCCACAGCGGGGACACCGGGCCGTGGCCCGCGCCCAGGTCGTAGGCGGCCTCCAGACAGCGGCGGGTCCATTCCTTGGCGAAGGCCAGCGCGTCGGGGACCTGGTAGCCGTGCGCCAGCGCGCAGGCGAGGGCGGCGGCCAGGGTGTCGCCACCGCCGTGGTCGTTGCCGGTGGGGATGCGGGGCGCGGTGAACTCGTGGAAGGCGTGGCCGTCGAACAACAGATCGGTGCTGACCTGCGAGGACCGCAGGTGGCCTCCCTTGACCACCACCCAGCGCGGGCCGAGGGCGTGCAGCGCTTCGGCGGCCTTGCGCGCGGTGGCGTGGTCGGTGACCTCGACGCCGCTGATCAACCTGACCTCGTCCAGATTCGGCGTCACCACCGTGGCCAGCGGGAACAACGTGTTGCGGACCGCGTCGAGGGCTTCCTCGTGCAGCAGCGCGTCGCCGTGCATGGACGCCGCCACCGGGTCGACCACCAGCGGGATCGGCCCGTCGCCGCCGATGCCGACTTCCCGGCACACCTCGGCCACCGCCTCGATGATCGCCGAGGACGCCAGCATGCCGGTCTTGGCCGCGTTCACCCCGATGTCCCCGGCCACCGATCGCACCTGGTCGGCCACCACGTGCGGCGGGATCTCGTGGAATCCGCTGACTCCGACCGAGTTCTGCACGGTCACGGCGGCCACCGCGACCAGCGCGTGCACTCCGCACAGCGCCATGGTGCGGGAGTCGGCCTGGATGCCTGCGCCGCCACCGGAGTCGGTGCCGGCGATGGTGAGGACACGGACCGGGGTCTGTCCTTCGGCGGGAAGAGGCAGCAGTTTCACACCAGGCACATTACGTTCTCGCCACGTCTCGCGGGGCGGCCGGATCGGGCGGGGGAATCGCGCGGGCGAGGTGTGCGCGAGCCACCCCCGCCGAGCCTGTACATATTGACATATCTGTCTTACAGTCGACACATGTCGGCGATCAGGTCTCACACAGCGCCCGTTTTCCGGCCGTGCACGGCCGCCACCTGGGCCGACCCCTGGCCCATGTACGCGGCGCTGCGAGCGCACGACCCGGTGCATCACGTGGTCCCCGAGGATCGGCCGGCGCACGACTACTGGGTGCTGACCCGGCACGCCGACGTGGTCGCCGCCGCCCGCGACACCGCGACCTTCTCCTCCCGCGACGGTCTCACCGTCGAATACGGCGAGCTGGAGCGGATCGGCCTGACCGCGAATCCGCCGCTGGTCATGCAGGACCCACCGCAGCACACCGAGTTCCGCACCCTGGTGGCGCGCGGGTTCACGCCACGCCGGGTGGAGTCGCTGGAGCCGATGGTGCGGGCCTACGTCCGCGAGCGGCTCGACCGGCTCGGCGGTGCGGGCGACATCGTCGAGGTCCTGTTCAAGCCGCTGCCGAGCATGGTCGTCGCGCACTATCTCGGTGTGCCGGAGCAGGATCGGGAACGGTTCGACGGGTGGACCGACGCCGTGGTGGCCGCCGGAACGGGCACGACGACCGAGCGGGCGAGGGCGGCGTCGACGGAGATGGTCGGCTACTTCGCCGAGCTGATCCGCCGCAGGCGCGCCGAACCCGGCGACGACACCGTCTCCCTGCTGGTCCAGGCGGGCCTCGGCGCCACCGACGAGGACGTGACCGGACTGGTCCAGTTGCTCGCCTACACCTGGACGATGGTCGCGGGCGGCAACGACACCACCACCGGCCTGCTCGGCGGGGCGGTCCAGCTCCTGCACGCGAACCCCGCGCAACGCGACGCGCTGGCCGCCGAGCCGGGCCTGATCCGGCCCGCGATCGAGGAGTTCGCCCGGCTCACCTCCCCGGTGCAGGGCCTGGCCCGCACCACCACCCGCGCGGTGGAGATCGCGGGCGTCACCATCCCGGCGGGCCGCAAGGTGCTGCTCGTCTACGCCTCCGCCAACCGCGACGAACGGGTCTTCGGCCCCGACGCCGCCGACCTCGACGTGACCCGCGACCCGCAACATCTGCTGACCTTCGGCCACGGTCCGCACCACTGCCTGGGCGCGGCGGCCGCCCGCATGCAGGCCCGCGTCGCCATGGCGGAACTGCTCGCCCGGTATCCGCGCTTCGTCGTCGACCACGACGCCGTCGAATACGCCGACGGCCCGTACGTGCGGCGCCCCACCCGGGTGCCATTCCGGGGCGCGGCGTGAGCGGCGACTGGCTCGCCGGCAGCCGCACCGAACTCGCGGCCGAGCGCATCCTCGACGCGGTGCGCGGCCTGTTCCTGGACCGGGGCGAGCGGGGGGTGTCCGGGATCGGCATGGCCGAGGTGGCCGCGGCGGCCGGATGCTCGCGCGCCACGCTGTACCGCTACTTCCCGAATCGGCATGAGCTGTTCGCCGCCTTCGCCGGACGGGAGGCGCGCCGGGTCGTCGCCCGGGTGTGGCGCGACCGTCGCGGCGCGGCCGACCCCGCCACCGCGCTGCTCGACACCCTCGTCGCGATCCTGGCCGAGGTGCGCGAGACCCCGCATCTGGCGGTCTGGTTCGAGCCGGTGAACGCCGGTGTGGTCGCGCGACTCGCCGAATCCTCGGATGTGGTCGAGGCATTGGCCCGCGATTTCGCGGCCACACTCCGGCCCGACCTCGACGCGGCAGGTGCGCGCAGGCTCGGCCGCTGGACGGTGCGCGCGGTGGTCTCCCTGCTCACGATGCCCGCCTCGGATGCCGAGGAGGAACGAGAGATGTTGCGCGCGTTCGTCGTTGCTCTGCTCATCGGGGATCACCGCGCCGAACGGACGACCGCGGCGGGCTGAGCCTGCGCTCCGCTGCCGCGCGGCACCGGATGTCACACCCGGAGTGCCTGTGTCGTCAACTCCTCGACACACCAGGAACCGGCGCGAAACGCCGGTCGACCGCATCAGGAGTCACCGATGACCAGTTCCGCTCAGCACACCGCCCCCGTTCTGGTTCGTTCCGCGGACGCGGCCACGCTCCAGGACGGCGCGCTCAGCCTCATCACACTGCTCGCCGACGCGGGCGACACCGGTGGCGCGCTCACCGCGAACAAGGCGAGCCTGGCGAAGGGATCGCCCGGAGCGCCCGCGCACTTCCACACCAAGGCCACCGAGATGTTCCTCGTGCTGGAAGGCTCCGCGCGATTCCTGCTCGGCGACACGGTGGTCCGGCTCGAACGCGGCGACTTCCTCACCGTGCCGCCGACGGTCCCGCACGCGTTCGCCCCGGCGCCCGGCGCGGAAGCCGAACTGCTGGTGGTCTTCACGCCCGGCATGCACCGCTTCGACTACTACCGGCTGCTGGAGCGGGTCTACCGGGGCCAGGCGACGGTGCAGGAGATCCGCGACAGCTCGCAGACCTACGACAACCACTACGTCGACAGCCCGGTGTGGCGCGAGGAGATCGCGGCGGGCTGAGCCGCGCGGGATCGGTCGGCCGGAGGGTCAGCGGGGGCCGAGGAACAGGGTCTGGGTGCTGCGGCCCAGCGGACCCCGCTCGTCGAACAGCGCCGATTCGGCGAGGCCGATGCCGCCGGGCTGGGGGTGGGTGACGGCGTCGAGACAGATCCATTCCCCCGCGGGCTGACGGTGCAGGGTCACCGTGAGATCGGTGTTGATGAACAGGTATTTCGCCCAGTCCAGGACGGCGCTGACGCCGTTGCCCGAGTCGGCGGCGGCGAGCGTGCGTTCCAGGGGGCTCGGTGTGGTGCCCGCGACGATCGGGTGCCTGAGCCTGATCCAGCAGATCGCCGGGCCCGGCTCGTCGAAACCGCCACGGACGAAGCGGTATTCGATGCCGGTGTGGAAGCCGATGGTCTGGGCCGAGGGGAACGGGGTCCAGGGGGCGTCCTCGGGGCCGGGACGACTCCCGGTCGGCCGGAACTCCTCCGGCACGTCGAGTTCGGGGTCGGCCCGGCGGAAGCGCCAGGCGTTGGCCTTCATGACCGGGCCGCGGTCGGAGGACAGCGTCGCCTCGAGCAGTTCCACGCTGCGGCCCGGCCTGGCCACTCTGGTCTCGACGGTGAGCGGGGCCAACGGCACCGGGCCGAGGATCTCCACCGCGACCCGGCCGATGCGGAAGTCCGCGCGCGGTTCGCAGCGTTCCAAAGCGTGGCCGATCAGGGCCGAGGGCGGGCCCGCGTGCTGGGCGTCGGGGGACCAGGGGCCGCGGGTGAGTTCGGTGGACAGGTAGCGGCCCGGCTGATCGGGGGCGGGCAGGTAGAAGGCCTCGGGGAGGTCGGTCATGTCGGTCCCGTCCATCTGGCCGGCGGGCGGCCGGGCGCTGATAGTTCGTTCGGCGAACGATTCTGCCACCCGTCGGTCGGGTGGCCGCTGGAGGTCAGTCGGTGTCGCCTCGCGCCGCGGTGGCGAAGCGAGTCAGGAGTTCGCGGAGGGTATCGCGTTCGGCGGGGGTGAACGCATCGGCGATGCGCTGTTCGATCGCCGCGGCCCGGCGATCGGCCGCTTCGAATGCCGCGCGGCCCGCCTCGGTCAGGCGGGTCTCCAGCACGCCCCGGTGCCAGGGATGCGGGGTGCGCTCGACGAGGCCGCGGTCCTGGAGATTGCGCAGGACGACGGTCATGGCCTGGGGGGTGACCAGGCAGGCGCGGGCGAGCGCGGCCGCGGAGATGCCCGGGCTGTCGGCGAGGGCGAACAGCGCGGCGTACTGGGGGACGGTCAGCGGCTTGACCGCCTCGTGCTTGGCGGCCATCAGTTCCTGCTCGGCCCGTTTGAGGTCGAGGCCGAGTCGTTCGTGCGCTGGCATGCCCATGACGGTCAAGCGTAAGGGTGTTATAAAAGCTTTGATAGTTGTCAAAACTTGGAGGTCTGATGATTCCCGACAGTCACGTCGATCTGCTGACCCGGCCGCTGTTCGCGCACCTGGGCACGCTGAACTCGGACGGGACGCCGCAGGTCACGCCGGTCTGGCAGGTGTGGGACGGCGAGTTCCTCCGGTTGACCACGACCACGGACCGCGCGAAATGCCGCAATGTCGAACGTGATCCGGCGGTGGCGCTGAGCGTCAACGATCCCGAACGGCCCTATCGGTACCTGGAGGTGCGCGGTGTCGTGGAGCGGGTCGAGCCCGACCCGGAGGGTGACTTCTTCGATGTGCTCGCCCGCCGGTACGGGCTCGACTACGACAAGCCGGTCGGCGACCATCCTCGGCGGGTGGTGATCGTCGTGCGGCCGGTGCACGTCACCTTCCAGTGAAGAACGGCGGGCGCGGTTCAGTCCGCCGTCGGGGCCGGGGGCGGCCGCCCGTGAGGCGGCTGGTGAGAGCTTCGGTGAGCCAGTGGTACTTGCCGTTCTGGAAGGCGGTGAGCAGCCACTCGCCGTCGTGCCGCACGGCCACCGTGGTCTGGACCTTCGTGTTGCGCCTGGTGCGCCGCTTCCGGCCGCCGACCACCGCCCCCAGGCTGTGGGCGATCGCCACATCGGGGGTGAGAAAGCGGATTCCGGTGATCTCGCTGTCGATCCGGGTGCCCTTCATGTGCTTCTCGAACAGCGGGCGGTGGGTCTCCGCGATGGCCCCGCGGCCGCGCAGATGGGTGCCGATCCAGGTCACGTAGTCGGCGTCGGGGGTGAACAACGCGGCGTAGGCATCGGCATCGCCCGCGGCCCAGGCCTCGTTCTGGCGGGCGAGCAGGGCGCGTACGGCGGCCTCGTCGGCGGGCCGGTCGGTGGGCTGGTCGACGGACATGGCGTCTCCCTTAGAATGCGACGATCAACAATTGATCGGGTAAATAATTGACTGAGTAAGATATTTACTCGGTCAGGCAAGGATGTCAAGATGTCGAACTCCGCGGATCTGAGCGCCGCGCTCACGGTGGCCGCCCAGCGCAGCGCCACGGACGCGGTGATGATGCATCAGGCGGTGGCCGACCGGCTCGGGCTGCACGTCACCGACCTGCGCTGCCTGAATCTGTTGCGGCTCGGCGGACCCGCCACCGCCGGTGAACTCGCGGCCAGGACCGGGCTCACCACGGGCGCCGTCACCCGGATGATCGATCGACTGCTGAAAGCCGGCTATGTCAGCCGCGAACACGACGAGCAGGACCGGCGACGCATCATCGTGAGCGTGCGCGAGGACCGCGTCCACGAGATCGCCCCGCACTACGAGGTGCTGGCCAGGGAGTTCGGCGCGGCGATGGCCGGTTACACCGACGCGCAGCTACGACTGGTGCTCGAGGTCTTCGACCGGCTGCACGAGACCTCGGTGCGGGTCACGGCCCTGCTGCGGGCCGAGCAGGCGTAGCCGGACCGCGCGGCCGGGCGAAGACGAGGGCGGTGTCGCTGCCGAAACCGAGGGAGTTGTCGACGGTGCGGCCGATCGGGGCGCGGGGGGGGGGGGGGGGGGGGGGGGGGGGGGGGGGGGGGGGGGGGGGCGCCCCCCCCCCCCCCCCCGCCGCGGGGGGGGGGGGGGGGGGGGGGGGGGGGGGCGCGACCCCCCCGCGCCCC
>NZ_JARWRU010001069.1 GCF_029867845.1 Nocardia farcinica
AGACTTCTCGACCACCTCACGTGCCGCTGTTTCCCGGAACTCGGGGCTGAACTGACGCGACTTTTTCTGTGCCACAAACAACTCCGTTCAGTTACCCAAATCATACTTTGGGTCACTGTCCGAGGAAGTTCCGGCACCTCAGGAACTGAGGGAGCGAATCGATGCGATGCTCGTCGCCAGAAAGGCCGCACAACCGGTCGACGAGGTGCCGATTGTGGCCACCACGTTCCGCAACACCCATCGCCAGCTCAAGGAACAATGCCCGGACGGGTATGTCGGCCAGTTCGCCGCCGACGTAGACCGTATGCTCCTACACTTGCTCCGATTCGTCGACCTGCGCCTCTCCGAGACGCAAAAGTACGGAGGACCAGCGCGGGCCTACCTCCGGCAGCTCAAGAAGGACGAAGACAGACCACGCGAAGCGGAACTCGGCCGCGATCTGCGGGATTTCCTGCGCGGCCAGGGCCTGCGTGTACGCATGGAGGAAACCAACGTCGGCGGGGGGCGGGTCGACATCGCCTGGCAGCCGAATACCGAGCTGATCACGCTTGAGCTCAAGCGGGACTGGGCCGACCCGTCTTTCGATGCATACATCACCGCCTACGGGCCCCAAGCGATCTCCTACCAGGTCGCTGGCCCGCCCGTGAACTTCCTCGTTGTCCTCGATCTCACCCCGAAGCCACAGGGCCTCGCAGCCATTCCTGCCTGCATTGACGTCCGTACCCTGCCCGGCCCTGCCGGCGACCCCCGTCCGCGCACCCTCATAATGGTGCGCATTCAAGGCAACAAACGAGACCCCAGCGACGTGTAGCCGATACCGCCGTGAGCGTGCCCAAGATCACCAACGGAGCGCCGTCGGAACCTATGTGAAGGCCCCGTCTCCGCGCGCGACGAGAAGTTTGTGCACCAGTTCGACCGCGGCGTCCAAATGTTCGCCTTTGCCGCAAGCCGTGCCTGCGTTTCGAAACCAGCCACAGCCTTCTTCCGGGCCCGCCACTCGGCAAGCCAGATCGATGTCACCTATCAGTGCAGCAGCCCCGAGTGATGCGAGTCGGTGCTGCTGATCCGCTGGTGCGTCAGCAACTCGATGGGTTACAGCGTGACTTCCCGGACGGTTCCAGGTCGTGGAGTTCCAGTGCTGATGCGGAGAAGGCCCGCAAGCTTGGGCGGCGCGCGCTCGAGCAGCAAGCGGTGGGGTGCAGCGGGAGTGCGCGACATTCCAGAACTGCTGTGCCAGCAACAATAGCAACGTGAATCCAAGTCCCGGGTCCTGGAAGCGGCGGCGCGGGCGATTGAACGGCAGCGAGCAGAGAAAGCAGGACAGCAGGCCCGTCGGCACGAACTCTCTAGCATCCGGGCTGTGCAGGAACAACTGCTGGCACGACTACCACCCGATGTCGCGCGGGTACTCGAGGTGAGCATGTCGCCACCGGATCGGGAACTGGATCGCGAGCCCGCGGTGCCGGGCAACGGCACGACCCGTGCAGGAAGGGAGGCTCGGGCCCGGGAATGTGAACGTGGGCGGGAAGCGCGCGAACGCTGACGGGAAGTTGCGGGCCTAAGTGGAGGATCGCATCGTGCCGATCATTGAGCATTGTCTGTCGTTGCATGGGGCGAGCCCTCGTCGGATGCATCGTCGAGGAGTCAGAGATCTCGGTCGACGTCCGGATCGCGGGTGGGGGTGGTGTGGTCGAATTGCGTTCGCTCGTGTGGCATTTCGGCCCGGCTGGTGTGCCGTAGTGCCTGTTCGTGTCGGTGTTGCGCAGAGGTCAGTTCGTGTCGTCGACACTGCTCGGCACGAAGTTGTTCGATCTCGATCCGGACGTCGGTGACGAACTGCTCGACCATCGCGCCGGTGCCTTCGGCATGGTGCCGAGGCGGGATGGGCTGGCTCCTTTCGGGGCGGTCGGTGAGGACGTCATCCCAGTGATCAGGTGTTCCCGCATGGTTGGTGGCGTTGCGTCGGGCTTCGCGGGCATCGGTGCGGGCGCGGGTGAGCTCGCGTTCGTGGGCTGCTTGTCGATCGACGAGTTCGGTGATTCGGGTGTTCAGGACATGCCGGGTGCGGCGTTGCCGGGGAGGTGTTTCCGCGAGCCGCTGGCGGTGGGTGGCCAGTTCTGTGCGGGTGGCCTGAAGCGCGCGGGTCGCGCGTTGGAGATCCTCGTCGGCATGGCGCGCGGCTTGGATCGCATCACATGCGGCGCGGTGGCGGGTGACGAGTTGATCGGTGGCGGGGTGGTCGTCGGGTTCCGCCGGGGCTGGGGCGTAGGCGGTGGTGTGGGTGTCGATGAGGGCGAGTTGTTGCCGAAGTTCGCTGATCCGGTCGGCGAGTTCGGTGTCGGTAAGCGTGAACAGCGGATCGTCGGCCGGTGGGATAGAGGTCGATGGGGTATCGGTGGGGGGATGCTCGTGGACCCAGGCTTCTATCTGGGCGCGGCGGTCCGGGCTGGGCGTGGCTTTCCAGTCGCGGCGCAGGATCGCGTGGGCGGTGGTGAGAGGTCTGGTGGCGGCGAGGTGGTTTGCGCGCGCGATGGGGTGTTGGGCGGGGTCGTGGTCGGGGATGCTGGGTTGGTTGGTGTCCCGGCAGTCGTGGCACAGGCCGTCGTCGGATCGCCGGGGCGGGATGGGTGTGGCCTCGGTGGGGTGGCGTTCGATGCTGCATGAGACGCATTCCAGGCCGCGTGCTCGTGGGATCGCGGCTTTGTCGTAGTCGAGGGCGTAGGCGGCGGGGGTGGGGTCTTTGGCTTCGTCGCGGCGGTATCCGCGTACGGCGAGTGGGTCGGATTCGCGTGGCGGTGCGGTGTCAGGCCGGGGCAGGGGAGGCAGGTGCGCGTGGGGTAGATCGGGGTCATCGGTTAGTCGGCGGACTTCGTGGGCGTCGGGGCGTGCCCAGGGCTGCTCGTCGAGGCCGGCGCGGGTGTCGTGATAGTCCTGCTCCTGGTGGCGTGCCCGGATCAGCGAATCGGGTAGCGGGTCGTGGATCAGGTCTGGTTCGTGTCGGGTCTCGTGGTCATGTGCTGCGCGGTGGCGATGTTCGCGGTCATAGGTCGGTGCTGCCTGCTTGGGGGCGGGAAGGTCCTGGTAGACACCGGGGTCGCTGGCCGGGGTGCAGGCATCGATGAGCGCACGATGATCGGGGAAGCGCTGTCCGGCACGACGTAGATGTGCGGTCGCCACGGGGTAGGGATAGTGGTAGAGGGTGTCGGCGATGGCGCCCAGGATCCAGCGTTGCTCCTCGGTGAGGCGATCGTGGAACTCGCCGAACCGATGCACCGCTGCACGGATGCGTCCTTGCTGGAACAAGTTCGCGACGACTTCGACTTCCGCGACGGCCCCGGAGGAGGCAGCGGCCTGCGGTATGGACGGCGCCCGCGCCGGCATCGATGGTGCGGGGACATCGCCTGCATGGTGAGCCGATTCGGTGTCGGGTGGGTGTTCTTCACGGTCGTCGGGTTCGGTCATGGGCGTCGCGAAGTGTTCGTTCATGGGTGCGTTCTCTGGGGTTGAGGTGGTGGGTGCGTGCTGTAGGAGTGCGTCGATGCGCCAGGCGAGGGCGGCGGTGATCTGGTCGGGGCGTAGTCCGGTGCCGTCGTCGAAGGTTGCGGCAGTGAGGAGTTCGTGTGCGGTGGCCAAGAGTTGCCGAGGTGTCCAACCGCTGCCGGCGGCGTGGTCGATGGCGGCGACGACTCTGGGCCAGGCCGGGTCTGTGGTGACGCGGTCGGCGGTGTCTGGGCCGAGGATGTCGTGGAGGTCGGTGATCCATTCCGGGCGCAGGTTGTGGTCGCGACCGTCCAATGCGGAGGGGGCCAGGTCCAGGCGCGACCACAACGCGGCGGCAGGCATCTCGTCCGGTAAC
>NZ_JARWRU010001070.1 GCF_029867845.1 Nocardia farcinica
CCGCTGCGTCGTGGGGCCCTTCCCCCGCGGTGGTGTGTCGCCCTCGCCGGGCGGGGGGGGGGGGGGGGGGGGGGGGGGTGTTTGTTTTAACGCGCCCCCCGGGGGGCGGGGGGGGGGCCTTTCGCGAGCGAGTCACCCCTACCACAGAGCCCCCGTGCTCGCCGGTCACCATACCGGCGTCGGCCGTTCTCCGAGGGCGATCTCCCGGGGCTGCGCCTCGCGGTTTGCCGCGCGCGTTCCGCCTCGCGGTTTGCCGCGCGCGTTCCCGGGCATCACCGGCGTGTGACCGACGTCGATCGGATAGCCGAGCCGTGGGGTTCGCGGACCCCGTACGGCGCCGGACAGCAGTGGCCCGTGCGGGTCGACGCCTACCTCGAACCGGGGGTGTCCGAATCCGATGTCGAGGCCTGGGTCCGCTCGGCCTCGCTGCTGCACTCCAACGGCGACGCCATGGACATCGCGGTGCGCGCGGGCCGCGTGGTCGGGGTGCGCGGCCGCGGCGACGACCGGGTCAACCACGGCAGGCTCGGCCCGAAGGATCTGTTCGGCTGGCAGGCCACCCACTCACCCGATCGGCTGACCACACCGCTGATCCGCCGCGGCGGCGAGCTGGTGGAGACCGACTGGGACACCGCCATGTCGGCGGTCGCCGGGCGCACGAAAGAGCTGCTGGCCGAACGCGGTCCGAGTTCGATCGGCTTCTACACCACCGGCCAGCTGTTCTGCGAGGAGTACTACACGCTCGCGGTGATCGGACACGGCGGCATCGGCACCAACCACATGGACGGCAACACCCGCCTGTGCACGGCCACCGCCGCGGCCGCGCTGAAGGAGTCCTTCGCCTGCGACGGCCAGCCCGGCTCCTACACCGACATCGACCACGCCGACGTGATCGCCCTCTACGGGCACAACATGGCCGAGACACAGACCGTGCTCTGGTCGCGGGTGCTGGACCGGCTCGCCGGGCCGGACCCGCCCGCGCTGATCTGTGTCGACCCGCGCGCCACCCCGGTCGCCCGCGCGGCGACCGTGCACCTGGCGCCCCGGCCCGGCACCAACCTGCCGCTGATGAACGCGCTGCTGCACGAGATCATCGCCAACGACTGGATCGACCACGACTACCTCGCCGCGCACACCGTCGGCTTCGACGAACTGCGCACCCAGCTCGAGTCCTGTCCGC
>NZ_JARWRU010001071.1 GCF_029867845.1 Nocardia farcinica
CCCAGGGTGTGCTCGAGCGCGGGCTGCCGCTGTTCGGCATCTGTTTCGGCAACCAGATCCTCGGCCGGGCGCTGGGCCGCAAGACCTACAAGCTGAAGTTCGGCCACCGCGGCATCAACATCCCGGTGGTCGAACACGAGACCGGCCGCATCTCCATCACCGCGCAGAACCACGGGTTCGCGCTGGAGGGGGAGAAGGGCGAGCAGTTCGACACCCCGTTCGGCCGCGCCGAGGTCAGCCACGTGTGCGCCAACGACGGGGTCGTGGAGGGTGTGCGCCTGCTCGACGGCCGGGCCTTCTCGGTGCAGTACCACCCCGAGGCCGCCGCGGGCCCGCACGACGCCGCATATCTGTTCGACCGCTTCGCCGGTCTCATGGAAGGAGCCTGATGCCACGCCGCGAGGATCTACGCCACATCCTGGTGATCGGCTCGGGCCCGATCGTCATCGGCCAGGCCTGCGAGTTCGACTACTCGGGAACCCAGGCCTGCCGGGTGCTCGAGTCCGAGGGCCTCCGGGTCTCGCTGGTCAACTCGAACCCGGCCACGATCATGACCGACCCGGAGTTCGCCGACGCCACCTATGTGGAGCCGATCACCCCCGAGTACGTCGAGAAGGTCATTGCCAAGGAGCGTCCCGACGCCATCCTGGCCACCCTCGGCGGTCAGACCGCGCTGAACACCGCGGTCGCCCTGCACGAGCGCGGGGTGCTGGAGAAGTACGACGTCGAGTTGATCGGCGCCGACTTCGACGCCATCCAGCGCGGTGAGGACCGGCAGAAGTTCAAGGACATCGTCGCCTCCGTCGGCGGCGAGAGCGCCCGCTCGCGGGTCTGTTACACCATGGACGAGGTCCGAGAGACCGTCGCCGAACTGGGTTTTCCCGTCGTCGTCCGCCCCTCCTTCACCATGGGTGGCCTCGGCTCGGGCATGGCCTACAACGACGAGGACCTCGACCGGATCGCCGGTGGCGGCCTGGCAGCCTCGCCGACCGCCAACGTCATCATCGAGGAGTCCATCCTCGGGTGGAAGTAATACGAGCTCGAGCTCATGCGTGACAGCCGCGACAACGTCGTGGTGGTCTGCTCGATCGAGAACGTCGACCCGATGGGCGTGCACACCGGCGACTCGATGACCGTCGCGCCCGCCATGACGCTGACCGACCGCGAGTACCAGCGCATGCGCGACCTCGGTATCGCCATCCTGCGCGCGGTCGGCGTCGACACCGGCGGCTGCAACATCCAGTTCGCGGTCAATCCGCGCGACGGCCGCCTGATCGTCATCGAGATGAACCCGCGCGTGTCGCGCTCCTCGGCGCTGGCTTCCAAGGCCACCGGCTTCCCGATCGCCAAGATCGCCGCCAAGCTGGCCATCGGCTACACCCTGGACGAGATCGTCAACGACATCACCAAGGAGACCCCGGCCTGTTTCGAGCCCACGCTCGACTACGTCGTGGTCAAGGCCCCGCGCTTCGCGTTCGAGAAGTTCCCCGGCGCCGACGCGACCCTGACCACCACCATGAAGTCCGTGGGCGAGGCCATGTCGCTCGGCCGCAACTTCGCCGAGGCGCTGGGCAAGGTGCTGCGCTCGCTGGAGACCAAGGCCGCCGGCTTCTGGACCCAGGACGACGGCCCCTGGGCGCCGGTCGACGGTGACGTGGCCGGGGCGATCGAAAAGATCCTGGCCGACCTGCGCGTGCCCACCGAGGGGCGCATCTACCAGGTCGAACGTGCCCTGCGCTACGGCGCGAGCATCGAGGACGTGGCCGCCGCCTCCGGCATCGACCCCTGGTTCGTCGCCGAGGTCGCCGGTCTGGTGGAGCTGCGCGCCGAGCTGCTGGCCGCGCCGGTGCTCGACGAGCCGCTGCTGCGCCGCGCCAAGTACCACGGTGTGTCCGATCGTCAGCTGGCCGCGCTGCGCCCGGAACTGGCGGGCGAGTCCGGGGTGCGCGCGTTGCGCCACCGCCTCGGCATCCGGCCGGTCTACAAGACCGTCGACACCTGTGCCGCCGAGTTCGAGGCCAAGACGCCGTACCACTACTCGACCTACGAGCTGGATCCGGCGGCCGAGAGCGAGGTCGCCCCGCAGCGCGAGCGCGAGAAGGTCATCATCCTCGGCTCCGGCCCGAACCGCATCGGCCAGGGCATCGAGTTCGACTACTCGTGTGTGCACGCGGCGCTGACGCTGTCGGACGCCGGGTACGAGACGGTGATGGTCAACTGCAACCCCGAGACCGTCTCCACCGACTACGACACCGCCGACCGGCTCTACTTCGAGCCGCTGACCTTCGAAGACGTGCTCGAGGTCTATCACGCCGAGAGCGAGTCGGGCACCGTCGCCGGCGTCATCGTCCAGCTGGGCGGGCAGACCCCGCTCGGCCTGGCGCAGCGCCTGACCGACGCGGGGGTGCCGGTGGTCGGCACCAGCGCCGCCGCCATCGATCTGGCCGAGGACCGCGGCGAGTTCGGTGACGTGCTGGTCGCGGCCGGGCTGCCGGCGCCGAAGTACGGCACCGCCACCACGGTGGCGCAGGCCAAGAAGATCGCCGCCGAGATCGGTTACCCGGTGCTGGTCCGTCCGTCCTATGTGCTGGGCGGTCGCGGCATGGAGATCGTCTACGACGAGCAGTCCCTCGAGGGCTACATCTCCCGCGCCACCGAGCTCAACCCCGAGCATCCGGTGCTGGTGGACCGGTTCCTGGAAGACGCCATCGAGATCGATGTGGACGCGCTGTGCGACGGCGAGGAGGTCTTCCTCGGCGGGGTGATGGAGCACATCGAGGAGGCGGGCATCCACTCCGGCGACTCGGCGTGCGCGCTGCCCCCGATCACTCTCGGCCGCAGCGATATCGAGGCGGTGCGCCGCTCGACCGTCGCGCTGGCCAAGGGCATCGGCGTCAAGGGCCTGCTCAACGTGCAGTACGCGCTCAAGGACGACGTGCTCTACGTGCTGGAGGCCAACCCGCGCGCCAGCCGCACGGTGCCCTTCGTCTCGAAGGCCACCGCGGTGCCGCTGGCCAAGGCCGCCGCGCGCATCATGCTCGGCGCCACCATCGCCGAGCTGCGCAAGGAGGGCATGCTGCCCGCCGAGGGCGACGGCGGGCACGTGCCGGTCGAGGCGCCGGTCGCGGTCAAGGAAGCCGTGCTGCCGTTCCACCGGTTCCGGCGTGCCGACGGCAGCGGCGTCGACTCGCTGCTGTCGCCGGAGATGAAGTCCACCGGTGAGGTGATGGGCATCGACGCCGACTTCGGCACCGCCTTCGCCAAGAGCCAGACCGCCTCCTACGGTTCGCTGCCGACCGAGGGCACGGTGTTCGTCTCCATCGCCAACCGCGACAAGCGGGCCATGGTGTTCCCGGTCAAGCGCCTGCACGATCTCGGCTTCCGGGTGCTGGCCACCGAGGGCACCGCGGAGATGCTGCGCCGCAACGG
>NZ_JARWRU010001072.1 GCF_029867845.1 Nocardia farcinica
CGGCTGTCCGCGCCCACCTTATAACAATCGTTATAACAGCTGTCGGAAGCCCCGGTCGTTCACGTTCCGCCCTGGCCGATCGCTCCGCTCACCGCCGCCTCCAGCGCCTCGACCGTCAGATCGAGCGGCTCGATGCTGCGCTGCGCCCGGCACAGCGCCACCGTCCCCTCGATCGCCGCCACCACCAGGGTCGCCGTCCGTGCCGCGGTCTCCGGCGTCGCGCCGTGCTCGCGCATGGAAGCCGCCAGCATGTCCGTCCAGCGCGCGAAGGCCGCGGCCGCCGCTCGCCTCGGCTCGTCCCCGCTGTCGGGCTGGTCCTCCACCGACACCGCGAGCACCGGGCATCCCGCCCGGAAGTCGCTGTCCAGCACGACCTTCCGCCACAGGTCGACGAAGCCGCGCAGGCCGGCCACCGGTCCCGCCTCGAGCTGCTTGCCCAGCGTCCGCACGGTCAGTTCGTCGGCGAAGCGCACCGCCTCGGCTGCCAGTTGCGTCTTGCCGCCGGGAAAGTAGTGATACGTCGACCCCAGCGGCGCCCCCGAATGCTTGGCCAGCTCGCGCACGCTCGTGGCATTGAGCCCGCGCCGGCGCAACATGTCGGCCGCTCCCGCCACCATCCGCTCACGCGCCTGCGTCGACTCCGCCACGTTCACCCGCCTCCCCGGTTCATAACGACCGTCATAGCCTAGCTCGGCGGTCACTCCCGGTCGTGGTGGCAGACCGCCTCCAGCATCAACCCGAACGGATCGAGCCGGAACGTGGCGTAGTTGGGCTGCCGGTACTGCGGAAACGTCCGGGGCTCGTGGCGCACCTCGCCGCCGTGCTCCGGCGCGAACGCGTGCACCGCCCGCACGGCCGACCTGGACCGCATCATGAACGCCAGATGCGGTGGGCCCGTGGCGTGAGGTGAGTACGGCCCGGCCGTCGCCGCCGGACAGAAGAACAGGTAGGTGCCGGGCTTGCCGCGGCCGGGGGGAAGGCGAACTCGTCCGCCGCGGTCAGGAAGGGCTCGAACCGCACCAGCGGCATCGAGGCGTCGTAGTGGCGCTTCGCCGCGGCGAGGGGGGACGTTGATGCCGAGATGACCGAGCGCTGTGGGGCCTGTCTGGAGCGGGACCGGAGCTGGGTCAGGAAGCGGGGCGCTCCAACGCGGCCCGGTAGCACTCGGTCACGTAGGGGATGGCCGTCGGACGTTCGGCGTCGACCAGCGTCCACACGCTGTCGAGCAACTCCTGCCTGGCGATCGGCGCCAT
Source organism: Nocardia farcinica (assembly GCF_029867845.1). GTDB lineage: Bacteria > Actinomycetota > Actinomycetes > Mycobacteriales > Mycobacteriaceae > Nocardia > Nocardia farcinica_A. Next base: position 1,254 of record NZ_JARWRU010001072.1, read on the forward strand.
GGTGATCACATAGCTGCGCGAGGCGATCATGTCGAGGATCTCCTCCGGCGTGGTGGGCTGGTTCCAGCGGACGTCGTGCCGTTCGAGCGCGCCGAACGGCTCGTGCACCGCGGGCC
>NZ_JARWRU010001073.1 GCF_029867845.1 Nocardia farcinica
CCGTTCGGACGACCCGGTCGTCGCCACCCCGACGCCACCGACCGCCTCGACCACCACCGGCTCCCCGTCGACATCACGAGTCCCGGCCACGCCATCGTCGACTCTCCTGACGAACCCGGCCTGGGGCCGCGACGGCGCGCTGGCCGCGCTGCTGCCCGGGTTGGTCCCCCAGAGCCCGTCCGGCACCGGATTCCAGGGCGCCCGCTGCACGAGTCTGGACGTGGTGAACAACGGCGGCGCCCCGGCGCTGGAGTGCGAGCAGGACAACGGCGTCGACTGGTACGCCTGGTCGTTCCGCCTCGGCGATCCGCGCCGGGAGTCCACCTACGAGACCCTGATCGACAACGCGACCACCCGGGAGGAGACCTGGCAGCGCGGCCGGAGCTCGGGGCGGGTCCGCTGGGTCACCTATACCGAGGTCGGCACCGGTCTGTTGACGGTGATGTTCGACGATCCCGACCGGGAGTGGATCGTGCTGGAGGCGAGCTGGGACGGTCACACCGGCCAGGATCTGTACGACCTGTGGTGGAGCCAGGCGCCGCTCTGACCCGGCGCGGCGCTGTCGGAGGCCGGAAATCATGAGAACGACGGTTTACTTAAGGGCAACCGGCTCGCTATATTACGGACGCCGCACGCACCGCGAGGTGCCGCCCGCGGCAGCGCACGGATCCGGTCGCCACGACCGGAAACGCAGAAGGGATTGCACAGATGCGGATCGAGAACACCGTAGCGGTGGTCACCGGCGGCGCCTCCGGCCTCGGCCTGGCCACGGTGAAGGAGCTGCACGCCAACGGCGGCAAGGCGGTCATCATCGACCTGCCTTCGTCCAACGGCGAGGCGGTTGCCAAGGAACTGGGTGACGGCGTGGAGTTCGTCGCGGCCGACGTCACGAACGAGGATCAGGTCAAGGTGGCCCTCGACGCCGCCCAGGAGCTCGGTGACCTGCGAATCGCGGTGAACTGCGCCGGCATCGGAAACGCGATCAAGACAGTGTCGAAGAAGGGCGCCTTCCCGCTGCCCGACTTCACCAAGATCATCAACGTCAACCTGATCGGCACGTTCAACGTGATCCGGCTGGCCGCCGAGCGCATCGCCGCCACCGATCCGGTGGGCGAGGAGCGCGGCGTCATCATCAACACCGCCTCGGTCGCGGCCTTCGACGGCCAGATCGGCCAGGCGGCGTACTCGGCCTCCAAGGGCGGCATCGTCGGCATGACCCTGCCGATCGCCCGCGACCTGGCCGACCTGAAGATCCGCGTGCTGACCATCGCGCCCGGCCTGTTCCACACCCCGCTGTTCGCCACCCTGCCCGACGAGGCCATCGCCTCGCTCGGCGCGCAGGTGCCGCACCCCTCGCGTCTCGGCGATCCGTCGGAGTACGGCGCGCTGGCCCGCCACATCGTGGAGAACCCGATGCTCAACGGCGAGACCATCCGCCTCGACGGCGCGATCCGCATGGCGCCCCGCTGATCGGGTGACGCCGCCACACCGGTCGGCCGAACACCGGTGAACGACGGCGAACGGCCCCCGTAGCCCACGCGGGGTCAGGGGGCGGTGGGGGTTGGGGTGGCCGGGTCTAGGCCGGGCGGGGACCCCCCCGGGGGGTGCGGCGGGGGGTGGCCCGGCCG
>NZ_JARWRU010001074.1 GCF_029867845.1 Nocardia farcinica
CGCGGCGGTCGCGGCCGATCCGGATGCGCGGGTGCGCGCGGCCGACCCGGCGGGGTCGGAGAACGCGGGCGTCGCACCGGTCGCGGCGGTGGCGGTCGAATCCTGCGCCCGTCCGGCGGTCACGGCCCCGGTGTCCTGCGCCGCGGGCTCGGTGCGCGCCGAATCCGCTTGCGCGGCAGCGTCCTTGGAACCGCCGCGACGGCGGCGGCGCCTGCGCCTGCTCGACGAACTCCCGGTCTCCGATGCCGTCTCGTCGGTGCGGGTGTCGGTGGCGGCGCTCTCGGCGGGCACCTCGTGCGCCTCGGAGTCGGTGGGGGCCGACTGCTCGGTCTGCGCGCCGTCGAGCGGCTTGCCGCGCAGCGTGCGCTTGCGGTTGCGCTTGCGCGGGGTGCGGGCGGGCCGCTCCTCCACCACGGCGTCGGCCTCGCGGACGCGCGGCGCCTTGCGGACGGTGCCGGTGACGCCCTCGGGGATGCCGAGGTCGGTGTACAGGTGCGGGGAGCGCGAGTAGGTCTCCACCGGGTCGGGGATGCCGAGGCCGAGGGCGGAGTCGATGGCCGCCCAGCGGTTCAGCTCGTCCCAGTCGATCAGCGTGACCGCGACGCCGGTGCGGCCGGCGCGGCCGGTGCGGCCGATGCGGTGCACGTAGGTCTTCTCGTCCTCGGGGCACTGGTAGTTGATGACGTGGGTGACGTCGTCGATGTCGATGCCGCGCGCGGCCACGTCGGTGGCGACCAGCACGTCGATGACGCCCTTGCGGAACTTGTCCAGCGCCTTCTCGCGCTGCACCTGGTTGAGGTCGCCGTGCACCGCCCCGACCGCGAAACCGCGCTCGGCCAGGTCGTCGGCCACCTTCTGGGCGGTGCGCTTGGTGCGGGTGAAGATCATGGTGGCGCCGCGGCTCTCGGCCTGCAGCACCCGCGCGATCAGCTCGGCCTTGTCCAGCGCGTGCGCGCGGTAGACGAACTGGGTGGTGCGTTCGTGCACCGCCGAGTCGCTCGGCTCCTCGGCCCTGATGTGGGTGGGGCGGGTGAGGAAGGTGCGGGCCAGGGTGATGATCGGGCCGGGCATGGTGGCCGAGAACAGCATGGTCTGGCGGCGCTCGGGGACCATCGTGAGGATGCGCTCGATGTCGGGCAGGAAGCCGAGGTCGAGCATCTCGTCGGCCTCGTCGAGCACGAGCACGCCGATCTTGCCGAGGATCAGATGGTTCTGCTTGGCCAGGTCGAGCAGGCGGCCAGGGGTGCCGACCACCACGTCCACGCCTTCGCGCAGCGCGGCGATCTGGGAGTCGTAGGGGCGGCCGCCGTAGATGGCGGCGACCTTCAGCGCGCCATGATGGTTGCGCAGGTACTTGCCCGCGTGCTCGAGATCCTCGGTGACCTGGATGCACAGCTCGCGGGTCGGGACGATCACCAGCGCGCGCGGGGTGCCGTCCAGGGGCGTGGTGCCGGAGTCGGCGGTGGCCACGCGGTGCAGCAGTGGCACGCCGAAGCCGAAGGTCTTGCCCATGCCGGTGCGGGCCTGGCCGATGAGATCCTCGCCCGCCAGCGCCAGCGGCAGGGTCAGTTCCTGAATGGCGAAGGTGCGCTCGATGCCCCGCTCGGCGAGGGCGCGGACGATTTCGTCGCGCACGCCCAATTCGGCGAAAGTGGGGGCGGTGTGCGTGGTGTCCAGTTCGGCCGTCACCAGGGTGTCCGTCAGACCTGGTTCCTGCTCGACAGTGATCTTGCTCAGGATCGTGCCTTTCCTCGTCATCGCGTCACGCGCGCACGAGGCGTGGGGCGGACCGGCCCGTCCGCGGCGCCCACCTATACGCCAGTGATCTTAACCGTCGCCCCAGCCGGGGTTCGCGTCGCCCCTCCGCTGGGGCTTCGGACGGTGG
>NZ_JARWRU010001075.1 GCF_029867845.1 Nocardia farcinica
GGGGGGGGCGCGGGGGGGGGCGGCGCGGGTCGGGGGGGCGGGGGGGGGGGCGTGGGCTCTTTCTCTCCGGCGCGGCCGCCCCCCCGCGCGGGGGGGGGGGGGGGGGGTTGCCCCGGGGCAGCCCTCCCGCCCCCGCGGTGGGGGGGGTGCGGGACATGACGACGGGGCCGAGCGGGCGGGAAGGTGACGAGCGAGTGCAGCTGCACAGAGCGGACGTGGTCGAGGGCGCGATCGCCATCCTCGACGAATACGGCCTGGCCGACCTGACCATGCGCAGGCTGGCAGGTTCACTCCACGTGCAGCCCGGGGCCCTCTACTGGCACTTCCCCAACAAGCAGGCCCTGCTCGGCGCGGTGGCCGACCGGATTCTCGCGCCCATGGCCGAACCGGTGACCGCCGAGGACTGGGCGGGCCAGATCACCGAACTGGCGCACCGGCTGCGCGACTGTCTGCTCGCCTATCGCGACGGCGCGGAGCTGGTCTCGGCCACCTACGCCTCCCGCCTGACCACCAGCAAGGGCCGCGAGCGTTTCGCCGGCGCGGCCATCCGGGCGGGCATGCCGCGCCAGGAAGCCGACCTGGCCGCCTACACCCTGCTGTACTACGTGCTCGGCCAGACCGTCGACGAGCAGGCCCGCATGCAGATGGACGCCGTCGGTGCCCTCCCCGAGACCGCCCCCGCCGACGACTCCGGCCCCGACGCCGCGCCGTTCGCCGAAACCACCGACGCCACCGCGCGTTTCGACTTCGGCCTGCAACTGTTCGTCGCGGGCGTGCGGCAGATGCTCGGCAGCCGGGCCCGCTGACCCCGGGAACAGGTGAACCCCACGGCTGAGCCGCGGAGTTCACGCACTCACCTGCCCGGCGTCTTCGCCCCCGGCCCGACCGGGAACCACCGGTACATCGCCACCGCCCCCGCCGCCGAGGCCACCGCCAACGCGATCGACGCCGCGCCGAGCACCGTCAGGGCACTGATCGCGCCGATGGCCAGCGGCCCGGAGAACATGCCGATGTCGTGGGTGAGCCGCCAGGCGCCGAGGAATTCCGCCTGCTTGCCCGGCGGCGCGACATCGGCGCCGACGGTCATGATCAGTCCGTTGCTGATGCCGTTGGCCAGACCGAGCAGTCCCGCCGCGATGCCGGCCGTGACCGCGCTGTGGGTGAAGGGCAGCATGGCGTAGCCGAGACCGAAGCACACCATGGACGGCACCCCGGTCGCGCGGCGACCGAACCGGTCCATGAACACCCCCGACGGATAGGACAGCAGCACGTCCACCGCCCCGGAGATGCCGAAGATCAGGCTCGTTGCCACCGGACTCAGGCCGATGTGGGCGGCCCACAGCGGCAGCAGCGACTGCCTGGCCGCCCGCGCCGCGCCGGTGAGCAGCGCCGCCGACCCCAGAGTGCCGAGCACCCTGCGGTTCTCGAGCACCACCGAGGTCAGGGTGTGCGTCTTCGCACCGCCCCGGCTGACGTCGCGCACCGCGATCATGGCCAGACCCGCCAGCGCGGTGGTCGCGCCCTGCATCCACAGCGCGCCGTTGGGCCCCATCGCGTGCACGAGCGCCGCACCGACGAACGGGCCTGCGAAGAACCCGAGCCGATGCGCGCCCGCCAGCAACGACAGCGCCCGCCCCCGCTCCTGCGGCGGCACCACCCCGGCGATGTAGGTCTGCCGCGCCAGCCCCCACACCGCGCCGGACGCGCCGGTGAGCAGCATGCCCACCGCCAGCACGAGCAGATTCGGCGCGCCGATGGCGGCCAGCGTCCCCGCGAGTCCGAGCGCGGTGCCGAGCCCGATCGCCCCGCGCTCGCCGATCCTGGCGACGATCCGCCCGGCGGGCAGGTCGGTCAGCACCATGCCGAGCCCGCTCAGCGCCACGACCAGCCCCGCCGCGCCGACCGAGGCGCCGAGCTCGAGCGCCCGCAGCGCGTACATGGGCGCGGCCGCACCCGCGCCCGCCCCGTAGAGCACCATCGGCGCGAAGACCGACCAGGTGAGGCTGCTCAACTTCACCCGCTCGACCGTTGGCCGCGGCGCGGCCACCTCGTCGATGCTCATGCCGCGAGCCCGAGGGCCGCAGCGCCACCACCCGGGAGGACCGTCGGGGCGGAGACGGGAACGACGACGGTCGTCGGACGGCCACGACGGCGACCGGCCACGGTGCGGTTTGCTGACATGTCCAGCATTAGAGCAACGAACGATCTCGGTCGAACACCATTGCCGACAGGCTGATTCGAATTGACCGACCCGGATCAAGACAGGTGTCCAGCAACATCCCGGCCACCGGATGATCCCAGCGACCGGCCGGACACAGCAGAACGACCCGGCCACCCGCGTCGAGGCGGGTCACCGGGTCGTTCGCCGGAGCAGGCGGCTCAGGAGGCCTGCGTGCCCGCGCTCAGACTCGACGAGCCGATGGACAGCAGTTGCAGGACGTTCTGGAAGAAGTCGCAGCCACCGGGCGCGCCGATGGGGAACTCGTAGCACGCCACCACAGGAGCGGCCTGCTCGACGGCCGGGAAGACGCCGGTCTGCGCGGACGCGGGCGCGACCGACAGCAGCGCACCCGCTCCGGCCGCGGCAGCGACGACCAGTGATCGTTTCATCGAAAAGTCCTTCGGATCGGTGCGTTTCGGGCACGATGTCCCGAACTGTCCGCTGCCCCGAGGCAGCGGCGCTCACGCTAGCCAGGCGGC
>NZ_JARWRU010001076.1 GCF_029867845.1 Nocardia farcinica
CCTGTGCAGCCGGGAGGACAGATGGATTTCAACTGGTCAGAGGCCGACCTGGCCTTTCGGGACGAGGTGCGAGCCTTTCTCGACGAGAAACTAACGCCCGAGATCCGCCGGGCCGGACGCCTCATGACGAGCGTCTATCCCGACCACGAGGCCAGCATGGCCTGGCAGGCGATCCTGCACGAGCGCGGCTGGGCCGCGCCGCACTGGCCGGTGAAGTACGGCGGGTGCGCCTGGAGTCTGACCCAGCACTACATCTTCAGCCGCGAGTGCACGCTCGCCGGCGCGCCGGTGCTCTCGCCGATGGGTATCCGCATGGTCGCGCCCGCGATCATCGCCTACGGCACCGAGGAGCAGAAGAACTTCTTCCTGCCGCGCATCCTCACCGGCGAGGTGTTCTTCTGCCAGGGCTACTCCGAGCCCGAGGCGGGCTCGGACCTGGCGTCGCTGTCGATGGCCGCCGTCGACGACGGCGCGGATTTCATCTGCACCGGCTCGAAGATCTGGACCACCCACGCCACCGAGGCGAACTGGATCTTCTGCCTGGTCCGCACCTCGCGCACCGGCAAGAAGCAGGAGGGCATCACCTTCCTGCTGATCGACATGACCAGCCCGGGCATCGAGATCCGCCCGCTGGTCATGTCGTCCGGCGAAGAAGTGCAGAACCAGGTCTTCTTCGACAACGTGCGCGTGCCCAAGAGCAATGTGCTCGGCCAGATCGACGACGGTTGGACCGTGGCCAAGTACCTGCTCGTGCACGAGCGCGGCGGCGCGATGGCGCCGATGCTGCAGGTGATGGCGCAGGAGCTGACCGAGGCGGCGGCCTCGCAGCCCGCCCCCGACGGCGGCAGGCTCATCGACTACCCGGCCTTCGCCTCGCGCCTGGCCGACGCCCGCATCCGCACCGAGGTGCTCGAGGTGCTCGAACACCGCACGCTGTCGCTGATGGCGCAGGGCAAGAACCCCGGACCGTCCTCGTCGATGCTGAAGATCCTGTCGACCGAACTGAGCCAGCAGCTCACCGAACTGGCGCTGGAGGCGGCCGGACCGCTGGGCTGGGCCTACCAGCCGCACGCCACCGCGCCGGGCGGCCCGGTCGCCAACTACACCCCGCCCGCCGACGGCTACCACAGCGGCGCGGAGTGGCAGGCCGTGGCGCCGTTGCGCTACTTCAACGACCGTGCCGGCTCGATCTACGCGGGCAGCAACGAAATTCAGCGAAACATTCTCGCCAAGGCAGCATTGGGGCTCTGATGGACTTCACACCCACCGAGGAGCAGCAGCTCCTGCGCGACACCGTCGCCGGTTACCTCGCCGCCCGTTACGACCTCGAGAAGAGCCGCGCCGCCATCAAGACCGGCGAGGGCTGGCAGCCCGCCATCTGGCGCGGCTTCGCCGAGGAACTCGGCATTCTCGGCGCGACCCTGCCCGAGGAGGTCGACGGCATGGGCGGCGGACCCGCCGAACTGCAGATCATCGCCGAGGAACTGGGCCGCGCGCTGGTCGCCGAGCCGTTCATCGACACCGTGGTGGTGGGCGCGGGCCTGCTCGGCCGCTCCGGCGGCCAGGAGGAACTGCTGCGCGGCATCGCCGCCGGTTCGGTGCGCGTCGCCTTCGCCGCGCTGGAGAAGACCTCAGGCAACGTGCTCGACGCCGTGCGGACCACCGCCCGCCGCGACGGCGACGAGTGGGTGCTCGACGGGACCAAGATCCTGGTCACCAGCGCGCCGCTGGCCACCCATCTGATCGTGTCGGCCCGCACCTCCGGCGAGGAGCGCGACACCGACGGTCTCTCGCTGTTCGTGCTGCCCTTCGACCCGCAGAACCTGCCCGAAGGCGTCGAGTACCACCCGTACCGCACGATCGACGACCGCCAGGCCGCCGATTTCGTGTTCACCGGCCTGCGCCTGCCCGCCGACGCCCTGCTCGGCGCCGAGGGCGAGGCCTGGGCGGTGATCGAGCCGACCGCCGCCGAGGCCGTCGCCGCCATCAGCGCCGAGGCCGTCGGCCTGCTGCGCAAGGTGTTCACCGACACCGTCGAGTACACCAAGCAGCGCCAGCAGTTCGGCGTGCCCATCTCGAGCTTCCAGGCCCTGCAGCACCGCATGGTCGACATGTACATGGAACTCGAGCAGGCCGCCGCCGCCGCGCAACTCGCGGGCGCCGCCCTGTCCGCCGCCGACTCCGCCGAACGCGCCCGCGCCCTGTCGGCCGCCAAGGTGACCATCGGCCGCGCCGCCCGCTTCATCGGCCAGAACGCCGTCCAGTTGCACGGCGCCATGGGCATGACCGAGGAACTGGCCATCGGCCACTACTTCAAGCGGCTGACCGTCCTCGAGCGGGAATTCGGCAGCACGGATTACCACCGCACCCGGTACGCGGAACTCACGCGGCCGTGAGGCGATGACGAGGAAATGCCCGGAACCGTTGAGGTTCCGGGCATTTCGTCTGTGACGAGTCGTCTTCTCAGCAGTGCGCGGGTGTCGGAGTCGACTGTGACGGCGCGTCTGCGTCCGGTGTCGTGTCCCGCGGACGGTCAGATGCCCGCTGAAAGGCTGGGCGGGAACCACTGCAGGAACTCGGGGAACGAGGCGCAGTGGCGGCGCTGCCTGCACCGGGCCAGCACTGGCCCCCGCCGCCCGCTCCCGGCATCGGGTCGACGGATCCGACCTCGACTACCTCGACGAAGCAGTTCCGGTGCCGGACCCGAGGGAAGCGGAGTGAGCAAGCGACTCCCTCGAACACGCGCCGAAGGGCAGTCGGACCGCTGGGCGGGTTCTCCTCGAACGTTGTATGCCGGGCCATCCGAAGGAAACCGAATAGGGCGGGTGATCGGAAGGCGCGGAAAGTAATTCGGCCCCGGATCGGAGTGACCGGTCCGGGGCCGAACGGTGTGTGTGCGGTTTCCGCGTCAGTTGCGGCGGCCAGGGGCCTTGGCGCCGGACCTGAAGCCGAGGGCGCCGGGCTTGGCGGTCGGCGGGGCGGGACGGTCCGCCTCGTCGTTCGCGGACGCCTTCGCGGTGCCGTTCGCCGTGCCGTTGGTCTCCGTGGCCGGAGCCGGGGCGGATTCCGCGGGGGCCGACTTCTCCGGGGTCGGAGCGGCCTGCTCCTCGGCCTCGGCCGGTTCGGCCGGAGCCTCGGCGGCGGGGGCGGCGGGAGCCTTGGCGCCGGGGGCCTTCGCACCCGGGCGCTTGAAGCCGGGCTTCATGGCCAGGCCGACGGCGGGCTTGCTCGGCAGCGTTTCGGTGGGAGCCGCAGCCGCCTCCGCCGCAGGGCCGGAATCCGTCGCCGGAGCGGTTTCCCCGGCGGGCGCCGATTCCGTGGCGGGAGCCTCGTCGGCGGCCGGAGTGGCCGCCCCGGCGCCGGGAGCCTTGGGGCCGGGGCGCTTGAAGCCGGACTTCATGGCCAGGCCGACGGCGGGCTTGGTCGGCAGCGTCTCGGCAGCGGCCGAGGCCGTCTCCGTGGCGGGAGCTTCCGACTCGGCAGCGGCGTCGGCAGGAGCCGAAGCTGCGGCCTTGGCACCCGGGGCCTTGGCGGCGCCCTTCATGCCGAGTCCCTTGCCGGGGGCCTTGGCCGGGCCCTTCATGGCCAGACCCTTGACGGGCTTGGCCTCCGCGGCGGTCGAGGCCTCGGCGGGCGATTCGGCGGGGGCGTCGGCGGTCTTGGCGCCGGGGGCCTTGGCGGCGCCCTTCATGCCGAGTCCGCCGCCACCGGGGGCCTTGCCGCCCTTCATCGCCAGACCGCCGCCCTTGGGCGCGGCCGTGGCGGCGGGCGCAGCCTCCGGCGCGGGGGGGGGGGGGCCCCGGGCGGGGGGGGGGGGGGGGGGGCGGGCGGGGGCCCCGCGCCGGGGGGGGGCCCCCCCCCCGGGGGGGGGGCCCGGGGCCGGGGCGGGGCGGCCGGGGGGGGGGGGGGGCCCCCGGGGCC
>NZ_JARWRU010001077.1 GCF_029867845.1 Nocardia farcinica
TTTTTGTTTTCGTTCTCCCCGGTCGGGTTAAACACCACCTTGGCTTTGGGTTAAAACACTTGGGGGTGCTCCCCGTGACCGGCCGCCCCCGGGCCGGGGCCGCCGCCACAGTCCGGGGGCCGGCCTCCAGCCCTCAGCACGAAAGGTACTGCCTTGCCGCACTTCCCCAAACCAGCCGCGGGTAGCTGGACCCAGAACTACCCCGACCTGGGCACCGCCCCGGTCGACTACACCGACTCCATCGACCCGGCCTTCTACGAGGACGAGCGCAACGCCATCTTCCGCCGCAGCTGGCTCAACGTCGGCCGGGTGAACCGGCTGCCCAGGACCGGCAGCTACTTCACCAAGGACCTGGCCTGCGTCGGCACCTCGCTGATCGTCGTCAAGGACAAGGCGGGCGTGATCCGCGCCTTCCACAACATCTGCCGCCACCGCGGCAACAAGCTCGTCTGGGACGACTACCCCGGCGAGGAGACTTCGGGCACATGCAGGCAGTTCACCTGCAAGTACCACGCCTGGCGCTACAGCCTCGAGGGCGAACTGACCTTCGTCCAGCAGGAGGGCGAGTTCTTCGATCTGGACAAGAGCGACTTCGGCCTCAAACCGGTGCGCTGCGAGGTCTGGGAGGGGTTCATCTTCGTCAACCTCGACGACAACGCCAAGCCCCTCGCCGAGTACCTGGGCCCGATGATGAAGGGGCTGGAAGGCTACCCGTTCGCGCAGATGAGCGAGGTCTACAGCTACCGGGCCGAGATCGGCGCGAACTGGAAACTGTTCATCGACGCCTTCGCCGAGTTCTACCACGCGCCGGTGCTGCACCAGAAGCAGGCGGTCAAGGACGAGGCGGACAAGCTGGCAGGCTACGGGTTCGAGGCACTGCACTACGAGATCGCCGCACCGCACTCGATGGTGTCCTCCTGGGGCGGCATGGCCCCGCCCAAGGACCCGCGCATGGTCAAGCCGATCGAGCGCGAGCTGCGCAGCGGCCTGTTCGGCCCGTGGGACCGGCCCGACATCGACGGGCTCGACCCGCTGCCGCCCGGGTTGAACCCCTCGGGCCACCACTCCTGGGGCGTGGACGAATTCGAGATCTTTCCGAACTTCTCGCTGCTGTTCTGGGCGCCCGGCTGGTTCCTGACCTACCACTACTGGCCGACCGCGGTGGACCGCCACATCTTCGAGGCGAACCTGTACTTCGTGCCGGCGAGCAATGCCCGCCAGCGGCTGGCGCAGGAGCTGGCCGCGGTCACCTTCAAGGAGTACGCGCTACAGGACGCGAACACTCTCGAGGCCACCCAGACCATGATCGCCACCCGCGAGGTCACCGACTTCCCGCTCAACGATCAGGAGATCCTGCTCCGCCACCTGCACAAGACCGCCCAGAAGATCGTCGAGGAGTACCGCAATGGCAAGCACTGACCCGGCCGAGAACAGCCCGCTGCTGCCCGCCGAATTCGCCGACCTGGAACGGTTCGCCGACTGGATTCTGCCCACCGAGCCCGAGCGCTACGCCAAGCGGCTGGCCTCGACGATGGAGGAGATGCAGGACCTCTACGACACCGTCTTCCCCCGCATGCAGGCGGCGCTGGACTTCATCGAGGGCAAGTACGACTGGAACGACCTGCCCGAGGAGGGCAGGCGGCTGTTCCACCTGTTGCAGTCGCTGGTGATGGTGTCCTTCCCGATCGAGGTGTGGAAGCAGCCCAGGGTGCCCGACTCCGGCGCCGCCTATCTCGATCTCGTGCGCGAGCCGGTGGTCTGAGCGATGCCCGCGCTCACCCTGCGGGCGGCCGGGCTGCTCGACGTCGACTCGGGTGCGATCGCGCGGCCCGGCATCCTGCGGATCGACGGCGACCGCATCGCCGGGGTCGGCGGCCCGGTCACCGGCGAGGTCGTCGACCTCGGCGATGTGGTGCTGCTGCCCGGCCTGATGGACATGGAGGTCAACCTTCTGATGGGCGGGCGCGGGGAGTCCGGCCTGGCCTCCAGCGTGACCGACGATCCGGCGCTGCGGGTGCTGCGCGCGGTCGGCAACGCCCGGCGCACCCTGCGCGCCGGGTTCACCACCGTCCGCAATCTGGGCCTGTTCGTCAAGACCGGCGGTTACCTGCTCGACGTGGCGCTGGGCAAGGCGATCGACGCCGGGTGGATCGAGGGTCCGCGCATCGTGCCCGCCGGACACGCCATCACCCCCACCGGCGGGCACCTGGATCCGACCATGTTCTCCGCCTTCGCCCCCGACGTGCTGCGACTGACCGTCGAGGAGGGCATCGCCAACGGCGTGGACGAGGTCCGTAAGGCGGTGCGCTACCAGATCAAACACGGCGCGCAGCTGATCAAGATCTGTGTCTCCGGCGGCGTCATGTCGCTGACCGGAGCGCCCGGCGCGCAACACTATTCGGACGAGGAGCTGCGCGCCATCGTCGACGAGGCGCATCGGCGCGGGTTGAGGGTCGCCGCCCACACCCACGGCGCCGAGGCCGTGGCGCACGCCGTCGCGGCGGGAGTGGACTGTATCGAGCACGGCTTTCTCATCGACGACAACGCCATCGACCTGATGGTCGAGCACGGCACCTGGCTGGTCCCGACCACCCGGCTGGCCGACGCCATGGATGTCTCCGAGGCCGATCCGGCTCTGCAAGCCAAGGCCGCGGTCATGTTCCCCAAGGCCCGCACCTCGGTACTGGCCGCGTACCAGGCGGGCGTGAAGATCGCCGTCGGCACCGACGCGCCCGCCATCCCGCACGGCCGCAATGCCGACGAACTGGTGGCGCTGGTGCAGCGCGGGCTGCCGCCGGTGGAAGTGTTGCGCGCGGCCACCATTCGCGGCGCGGAACTGATCGGCGTCACCGATCGCGGCAGGCTCGCCGAGGGGCAGCTGGCCGATGTCATCGGCGTCCCCGGCGACCCGCTCGACGACATCACCGTGACCAGGGATGTGCGCTTCGTGATGAAAGGCGGAAAGATCCATGTCCAGAAATGACGACCTGCTCGAGATCCAGCAGGTGCTGGCCCGCTACGCGGTCACCATCACCCGGGGCGACATCGACGGCCTGCTCGCGGTGTTCACTCCCGACGGCACCTACAGCGCCTTCGGCGACACCTACACCCTCGACATCTTCCCCGAGCTGGTCGCCGCCGCCCCCAAAGGGCTGTTCCTGACCGGCATCCCGGCGCTGGACATCGACGGCGACACCGCGACGGGCACCCAGCCGCTGTGCTTCGTCGAGCACAGCACCCACGACATGCGCATCGGCTACTACACCGACACCCTGGTGCGCACCCCCGACGGCTGGCGGCTGAAGACCCGGCGGATGACCTTCATCCGCCGCAACGGCGACCACGACTCCGGCATCCCGCACGCCTTCCAGCGCTCGGAGGCCTGACCGGTGTCCGCCCCGCCGCTCACCGACACCGCCGCCTTCCGTGACGCGCTGCGCGTCTGGCTGGACGCGCACGACCTGTCCCCCGGACCGGATCATTCGCTGGACAGCCAGGTCGAGCAGCTGTTGCGGGTCCGGCGCGCCCTGTTCGAGGCGGGCTGGATGCGCTACGGCTGGCCCGAGCAGGTCGGCGGTCTCGGCGGACCTGCGGTGCTGCGCGCGATCCTCGGGGAGGAGGTCGCCTCCCGTGATCTGGCCGAGCCGGGCATCTGGTCGATGATCGAGGTGCTCGCGCCGACCATGATCGCCTGTGCCCGACCGGAACTCGCCGCCGACATGGTGCCCCGGCTGCTGTCCGGGCGTGAGCAGTGGTGCCAGGGCTTCTCCGAGCCCGGCTCCGGCAGCGACCTCGCCTCGCTGCGCACGAAAGCCGTGCCGCACGGCGAGGACTGGCTGATCTCCGGCCAGAAGGTGTGGACCAGCCTGGCCCAGTACGCCGCCCGCTGCGTGCTGCTCACCCGCACCGGCCCCGGCCACGACGGGATCACCGCCTTCTTCGTCGACATGGACTCCCCCGGTGTCACCGTGCGCCCGCTGCGCACCATGCACGGCGTGGACGAGTTCGCCGAGGTCTTCTTCGACGACGTGCTCGTGCCCGCCGACCGCATGCTCGGCCGCCCCGGCGACGGCTGGCGCCTGGCCATGGACCTGCTGCCGCACGAGCGCTCCACCTGCTTCTGGCACCGCATCGCCCATCTGTTCACCCGCTTCGACCAACTGCTGGTGGCTGGAACCGACGCGACCGACGACGAACTCGGCGCCGCCCTGCTCGCCCTGCACACCGTCCGCTGCCGCTCGCACACCACCCAGCGCCGCCTCGCCGCGGGCGAGCGGCTCGGCCCGGAGACCTCCGTCGACAAGGTGCTGCTCGCCGAGGCCGAACAACGTCTCTTCGACACCGCCCGCGACGTGCTGCCCGGGGTGATCGAACTCGACGACTCCCCCTGGCGCACCGAGTTCCTGTACTCCCGCGCGGCGACCATCTACGGCGGCACCGCCGAGATCCAGCGCAACATCATCGCCCGCCGCCTGCTCGACCTCGGTGAGGAGTGACCCATGACCGGAACCGCCGCGGGCAGTTCGCCGCTCGATGCCACCGAGTCGCGACTGCTCACCGACACCGTGCGCGGCGTCATGACCGGCGCCGCCGGGGGCTGCGCCGACCCGGCGCTCGCCGGCCTCGGCTGGGCGGAGCTGTTGGCGGAGCGCCCGCGAGTCGCGATTCCCCTGGTCTTCCGGTCGCTCGGGGAGACCGGGGCACACGCGTCGGTCCTGCTCGATGTGCTGCGCGCCGCCGATCCCACCCTGCCCGCCGAGGTGGCGTTGCCCTTCGCCGGCGGGCGGTGGGTGGTCTGGGAGTGCGCGACCGGTGCGCCGCCTTCCGAGGCGGCCGCGCGGTCCGGCGCCGCACGCGCCGAGACCGTCGGACAGGCCGTCCAGGCGCCGCCGGCGTTCCCGCTCGACGCCGGCCTTCCGCTTCGCCCGCTCGCCCTCGGAAGTGTCGAGGGCGGGCGCCGCGCGGAGCTCTCGGGGCGGGCGACCGCCGCGGGCCGCCGGGCACTCGGCTGGTGGCTGCTCGGCACCGGGCACGCCATGCTCGCTCTCGCACGCGCCCACGCGGTCGAGCGCGTGCAGTTCGGCCGGCCGCTCGCCTCGTTCCAGGCGGTGCGGCACCGGCTGGCGGAGACCCTGGTCGCTCTCGACGCGGCGGAGGCCGCGCTCGCCCACGCGGACGGCGACTTCGGCGCACTGCTCGCCAAGGCCGCCGCGGGCCGGTCGGCGCTCACCGCCGCCCGGCACTGCCAGCAGGTGCTCGGCGGGATCGGTTTCACCGCCGAGCACGCGCTGCACCGGCACGTGCGGCGCGCGCTCGTCCTGGACGGGTTGCTGGGCAGCACCCGTGAGCTCGTGCGCCAGGCGGGGCGTGAGGTGCGCGAACGCGGCCGCGCGCCACGGATCGCCGAACTCTGAACTCGATCGCCGCCGAACGACGGATTCCGTTTTCCTCCGCCGGAACATACTTGCCCGAAGCAACGGTGATTCAATGCATGACGACGGCGGCTCCGACCCGGGCCGCTGTCGGCATGAAAGGTCTTCTGTGGCAATACGAACACTGCACACCGCGCTGGGAGTCGGCTCCGCGATGAAGGAGGCCACCCGCGCGGGCTTGGATCGAGCGATCCCCTTCGGCTCGAAGGCCCCGTTACGGGTGCGTGGCGTCAGCAGGAGGTGGCTGGCGAAGGCGATGGGCCTGCCGCGCGGCAGCATCACCTCGGTCGAGGTGCTCGACCATCATTCCGGGACCGCGGCGCGCGCCAGGATCGCGGTGGAATCCGAGGCAGCGGAGGTGCCCGGTCATCTGTTCGTGAAGATGGTGCCGAGCAATTACCTGCAGCACGTGCTGATGAATCTCTTCCGCCTCGGCATGAAGGAGATCATCGCCTATCGCGCACTGGGCGACACACCGCCGGTGCGCATTCCGCGCTGCCATGTCGCCCGTTACAGCTCCGCGCGCAGGCGCAGCATCCTGGTGCTCGAAGATCTCTCGCAGACAGCGGAATTCCGCACCGTGGTGGATTCGGTCACCGCCGAGGAGGCCGCCGCGGTCGTGGACGCGCTCGCCGATCTGCACGCCGCGTTCTGGAACAGCCCGCGCTTCGACGCCGATCTGCGGCCGCTGGCCCGACGCTCGGCCACCGAGGTGCGGCTGGGGGAGATGATCCGCAGGCAGTTCCTCGCCGAGATCGACGGACACGCCGCGGATCTGATGCCCGAGCAGGTGAAGCAGCAGTGCCGGGTCTTCTACCAGCGCGGCACCGACATCGACGCGTTCTGGGCCTCGGTGCCGCGCACCCTCACCCACGGCGACACCCACCTGGGCAACCTGTTCTTCGAGGCGGGTTCGCCCGGCTTCCTGGACTGGCAGGTTGCCGCCGCCGGACCGGGCATCCGCGATGTCGCCTACTTCGCCAATGCCTCGGTGGAACCCGGCCTGTTGCGCGGGATCGAGACCGACCTCGTCCGGCGCTACACCGATCGCCTCGCCGCCGCCGGTGTCGACGCCGACTTCGACCGCACCTGGCTGCACTACCGGGCCGCGGTCACCGAGTTCCTGCTGGCCGCGGTCTGCACGGCCGAGGCCGGGGAACGCATGCAGTCGGCCGAGGTGTCGCGGGTTGGCGTCGAGCGCGCCGTCGCGGGTGTGCTCGCCCACGACAGTTTCGACGTGCTCGACGCCCTCATCTCCGGGTCGCGCGGATAGCCGCGCTCACCGTCCCGGCGTGACCACGACACTCACGCCGGGCGGCGCCAGGATCGGCTCGTCCACCACGATGGTCAGGGTCGAACCGGGGGTGCGGGCCGCCGTGGCCGCGCCGCGGCTGATCGCCTCACCCAGCGCGGCCTTGGCCTGCGGGGTGAAGTTCGGCGGCAGCGCGCCGAGCGCCTGGCCGAGATCGGCCGAGGTGATGGTGGCGGCCTCGGCGGCGGTCAGCTCGATGCTGACCGCGCCGTCCACCGGGGTCACGGACACCGCTGCCGCCTGACCGCTGCCGAGCAGCAGCAACCCGATCGACGCGGGAGCGGCACAGAGCGCGGGAATCACTCGCACGGGCAATCCTTCCGAGAAGTCGAAAGACACTGATCCGGGAACTCACCCGGACACGAAGCCGTCCTCGTCGACGCTGACAGTCGTTCGACGGCGGGCCTTTCCCGGATTGGCCTCCGACCACGGAAATCTCAGCGCGCGCCCAGGGCGTCCAGAATCATCGGGTCGCCCGCCGGGCCCCACATGGCGTCGACATCGAACCGGCCCTCGTCCCGCACGCCGGATCGCCACGAGCACTCCCATCCCGAACCAGGCCGCTCAGTGCATATGCGCTGCGTACGATAGCGAAGAACGCGGCCGGGGCCACGTACCGCGCACGGCGAGCCGCCCGGGAGACAACATGGGGCGCGTGCTCGTGGACAGGGTCAGCAGGCGGGCGAGGTGCCGCCCTGCAACGCCATCAGGGTGCAGAAGGTGGTGGCCGCGACCAGCCACTCGCCGTTCTCCTCGACCGCCTCACCGGCCTGGTCGGCCAGCACCGGGTTGCCGCCCATGACCAGCGTGTAGGTGACCGCGGCATTGCTGTCGTCGATCAGCTCGATCTCGGAGATCTCCACGCCGAGGCCGGTGGACTGCGGATTGGCGGCCTGCGCCTGTAGCACCGGCAGGAAGGCCTCGCTCTGCTGCACCTTCGCGGCCCGCTCCTCGGGAGTCCTGGTGGAGTCGAAGAAGGTCGCGTAGGTGGTCTCGATGGCCTCGATCGTGGCCGGATCGGCGGCCGCGGCCTCGGTGGTCGTGGCGGCGGCCGAGGCGGTCGTGGTCTCGGCGGCCTCGCCGCTCTCGTCGTCGGAGCAGCCGGTCAGCACGACCGCGGCGGCGAGGGCGAGACCGGCACAGACGGCGGCAGTGCGATGCAGGTGGTGACGCATGGGATTCCTCATCTCTGAAGGGGGTTGAATTGCCCGGACCGGACGGCCCGGTCTACTCGAGGGCTGCCTTCATCTCGTCGAGCTTCACCAGGATCGGGAAGCCACCGACGCTGAGCGCGTTGCCGTGACCGGTCTGGTGGACGTCGAAGACCGACTGGATGGCGGCGTAGAAGCCCTGCACGTCGAGGGTCTGGTTGACCGCGCGCTTGGCCTGGCGCAGGCCGAAGGCGGGCATGCGCGCGATCCTGGCGGCCAGTGCCCTGGTGGCGGAATCGAGTTCGGCCCTCGGCACGACGGTGTTGACCATGCCCACTCGCGCGGCCTCCTCGGCGGTGACCGGGCGTCCGGTGAACAGGATCTCCTTGGCCAGGCGAGCACCCAGTTCCCAGGTGTGGCCGTGGTATTCGACGCCGCCGATGCCCATCATGACCACCGGATCGGAGAACTTGGCGTCCTCGGCCGCGACGATCAGGTCGCACGGCCAGCACAGCAGCAGCCCGCCGGCGATGCAGCGGCCCTGCACCGCCGCGATGGACGGCTTGGGGATGTTGCGCCAGCGCAGCGAATACTCGAGGTAGCGGCGGGCCTCCAGGTTGTAGATGGTGTCGAGGGTGATACTGCTCGGGTCGGGCCAGGACTTGTCGTTCAGGTCGTGCCCGGCGGAGAAGTGCTTGCCCTCGGCCCGCAGCACGATCACCGCCACCTGGTCGTCGGCGGCGGCGCGCTGCCAGGCGGCGTCCAGTTCGTCGAGCAGCTCACCGTTCTGGGCGTTGGCGGCCTCGGGCCGGTCGAGGGTGATGGTGGCGATCCGGTCGCTCACCTCGTAGTGGATGTACATCGGTTTCCTCAGCTGACTCGTTCGATTCGGTTCGGGGTCCGCCCGGCGCGGGGCTGTCGGCGGGCTCAGCCGCGGGGTAGTCCGAGCACGCGCTCGGCGACGATGTTGCGCTGGATCTCCGAGGTGCCGCCCGCGATCGTCCCGGCGAAGCTGCGCGCGTACCGCTCGAACCAGCCGCGCACGAAGTTGTCGTAGTTCAGCGGCTGCAACGGCGCGGTCAGCGCGGGGTGGATCAGCGCGTCCGCGCCCGCGGCGTCCAGGGCGTATCCGGCGCCGCGCTGCACGGCCTCGGAACCGAGCAGCTTGAGCACCGACAGGGCGGCCACGTCCTGTTCGCCGCGCGCGGCGTCGGCCAACGCCGCCGAGCCGAGCAGCCGCAACGACAGATCGTCCATGGCCAGGCGCGCGTAGCGGTCCCGGTCGAGTTCGGTGACCGGGCGGAAGTCGGTGACCAGGTCCCGCAGACGGTCGGCGAAACTCAGCCACAGCAGCGTACGCTCGTGCCCGAGCGAGCCGTTGGCCACCTGCCAGCCGCCGTGCAGGGGACCGACCAGGTTCGCGGCGGGCACCAGGACGTCCTCGAAGAAGACCTCGTTGAAGTCCAGATCGGACGGGTCGCACAGCGAGGCGAACGGCCTGCGCGTGACGCCTGGGGTGTCGGTCGGGATCAACAGCACACTGATGCCCTTGTGCTTCGGCGCGTCCGGGTCGGTGCGCACGAAGGTGAGCAGCACGTCGGCATCGTGGGCGCCGGAGGTCCACACCTTCTGCCCGTTCACCACGAACCGGTCGCCGTCGAGGACCGCGCGGGTGCGCAGGCCCGCCAGATCGGAGCCCGCGCCCGGCTCGCTCATGCCGAGCGCGGCGGTGATCTCGGCACGCAGGATGGGCACGGCCCAGTTCCGCTTCTGGTCCTCGGTGCCGAAGGACAGCAGCGAGGCCGCGACGATGCCGAGGCCCTGCGGGTTGAAGCTGTGGTAGATCCGCCGCCGCGACAACTCCTCGAGATGCACGTACTGCTGCAGGATGCCGGCGTTGCGGCCGCCGAACTCCGGCGGATTGCCCGGCAGCAGCCAGCCGTGGTCGAACTGGGTGCGCTGCCACCGCCGCGCCCACTCCGGCACGTCGGCGCTCGAGACCGGGCGGCGCGCGAGCGCGTCCTGTTCGTCGGGGGCGTGCTCGTCGAGGAAGGCCACGAACTCGGCGCGGAACCGCTCGACGTCGGCGTCAAAAGTCAGTCGCACGATACTCCTCGGCGATCACGGCCCGGTGGTGCGCGGCGCCACCGAGCAGCAGGTCCCCGGCCTTGGCCCGCTTGAGCGCGAACTGCAGGTCGTTCTCCCAGGTGAAGCCCATGGCGCCGAACAACTGCACGCCGTGGGCGAACACCAGCGCCTGGCACTCCCCGGCCGCGGCCTTGGCCATGGCGGCGGCGACGCGGCGACGCGGGTCGTCGGCGGCGATGGTCATGGCCGCGAAATAGGCCAGTGCGCGCGCCCTCTCGATGGCGATGTGCATGTCGACGGCCTTGTGCTTGACCGCCTGGAAGCTGCCGATCGGCGCCCCGAACTGGTGGCGGCCCCGCACGTGCGCGAGCACCATCTCCAGCACCCGGGCGCACGCGCCGACCGTGGTCAGCGCCAGACCGGTCAGCGCCACGTGCCGTGCCCGTTCCGGGTCGGCGTCGACCTTCGCCTCGTCGTGGACCGGAACCGCCGCGAAGGTCACCTCGGCCAGGTGCAGCAGCGGGTCGAACACCTGCTCGCGCCGCACGACGGCCGAAGCGGCGGGCACGACGAACACCCCAGAGGCGGTGACCACGGCCAGCTGGTCCGCCCGGTCGCCGTCGAGCACGTGCCGCGCGGTGCCGGTGAGCACCCAGCTGTTGCCGTCGTGGTGCACCCCGACGCCGTCGTAGACCGCGGCGCCCGTGGCCGCGGCGCCGGTGAATCCCGGTGCCAGCGGCGCGAACTGGGTGGCCGTGGCGAGGAAGGGGGTGGGATCGGTGTGCCTGCCCAGTTCCTCGACCACGATGCCGAGTTCGACCGCTGCCGCGGGGTCGGTGAGTTCGCTCCAGCCCTGCTCGGCGTAGACGCGCCACAGCGCCTCGGTCGAGGCGCCCTTGTCGGCGACCTCGCGGACCAGCTCGGCCGGGCAGTGCCTGGCGAGCACCTCCCCGACCGTGCGCCGCCACAGGCGCTGGTCGTCGTCGAATTCGAAGAGCATCCCGGACTCTCACCTCCTCGCGTGGCCACCGCACGATCGTGCGAGAATATCATTCTCTTCAAACGAAAGTGAAGCATTACCACTACGGAAGTATGCTGTTCGGAACGATCAGAAGAGAACGCCGTTCCGGTACAGTGCGTTCATGTTCTCTTCCGCCGACCCGACAGTGAGGCACCCCGTGACCAGCCCCGGCGAAGAGCCCGCATGGAAGCAACGCGCCGTCGAACGTTCCCTGCGGACGGCGAAACTGCGCGCCGAGGAACGCGTGCAGCGATTCCTCGACGCGGCCCAGGCGATCATCGCCGAGAAGGGCACCACCGACTTCACCGTGCAGGAGGTGGTCGACCGGTCGCGGCAGTCGCTGCGCAGTTTCTACCTGCAGTTCGACGGCAAGCACGAGCTGTTGCTCGCCCTGTTCGAGGACACCCTCGCCCGCACCGCCGAGCAGTTGCGCGCCGCCGCCGAGGGCACCACCGACCCGCTGCGCAAACTCCGCGTGGTGGTGGAACTGCTGTTCGAGCTGTGCAGACCGGACCCGGCGGCCCAGCGCCCGCTGTTCACCGAGTTCGCCCCGCGCTTGCTGGTCTCCCATCCCGCCCAGGTCAAACTCGGCCACGCGCCCATGCTGGCGCTGTTCACCGAACTGCTCGACGAGGCGGCGGAGGCCGGGCGGCTACGCGAGGGGGTGAACACCCGCCGGATGGCCGCCATGGTCATGCAGACGGTCATGTTCACCGCGCAGTACAACGGCCACCCCGACGAGGAGACCCAGAACCCGATCACCGCCGCCGAGGTCTGGAACTTCTGCGCCCACGGCTTCACGCCACAACGGTAACGTCATTCTCGTTTTCGAGAATTTGGAATACACTCGGGTCATGCCCGATCTGTGGAGCGACCTCGTCGCCTGCCTCGACCTCACCCGAGTCCCGCCCGCCGGCCACGGCGGCGGCGGTGCGGCGCCATCGGATGCCCGCCCGCCCGACGCCGAGTTCCAGTTCGAGGGAAGCAACCAGCAGCTGCCCTACCACCGCGTGTTCGGCGGCCAGATCCTCGGCCAGGTCGTCCGGGCCGCCGCGCTGAGCTTCCCCGGCAAGCAACTGAAATCGCTGCACGCGCTGTTCCCGCGCGAGGGCCGCTCCGAGGAGCCGATCCGCTACCGCGTGCGCGCCTGCCACGAGGGCCGCACCTTCGCCTCGGCCACCGTGATCGCCGAACAGTCCGCGGGCGTGGTCGCCACGGCCTCGCTCTCGCTGCACACCCCCGAGCAGGGCCCGCGTCGCCAGAGCACCGACCCCGTGCCCGCCCTTCCCTCGGCCGAACACAAGGCCGACTGGGACCTGCTGCCCTGGGAGGTCCGAGCCCGGCGCGAGATCGACGACAAGGGCAGCAGCGCACCGGAATTCGAGTTCTGGATGCGGACCCCCACCGTCGACCCGGCCCTGGCCGCCCCGCTCGCCGCCTACGCCACCGATCTCACCCTCATCGGCACCGCCCTGCTGCCCCAGGAGGGCTTCTCCCAGAGCGGCAACGGCACCGCCTTCCTCTCCGCCGTCACCTCGCACACCCTGTGGTTCCACGGCGCGTTCCGCTCCGACGACTGGCTGTTGCTGCGCCAGCACAGTCCGATCCTCGCCCACGGGCGCGGGTTCGGACGCGGCGACATCCTCACCGAGAGCGGGGAGTTGGTCGCCTCCTACGCCCAGGAGGCGATGATCCGGCTGCCCGTGTCGTGACCGCCGTCGATGCAGGCGCGGACTATCACCCCGCTGTGCCCGCGCCGGTTCGCGTCAGGGCGGCGAGGAGTTCCTCGGTCGCGGTGTACACGTCCGCCTCGCCCGCGGCGACGAGTCCGGCCAGTCGGTCGAGGTCGCCGTTCGCACGTAGCAGGCTCTGGGCCAGGGCGAGGATCTGCGCGCGGGCGCGGGCGGCGCGGCGGCCGGATGATTCGGCGCGGCGGTGGGCGTCGATCGCGGCGACCAGTTCCGTTGTGCCCACACCCCGGTCGGCGATCAGGGTGAGCACGGGGACGGCGGCTTCGGCCCGCAGGTCCCGGACCGTCTGCTCGGCGCCGTCGCGGTCGGCCTTGTTGACCACGAGCAGGTCGGCGACCTCGAGCAAGCCCGCCTTGGCGGCCCGCACCGCGTCGCCCGCGCCGGGATTGAGCACCACCAGCGTCGGATCGGCGACGGCGGCCACCTCGATCTCCGACTGACCGACGCCGACCGTTTCCAGCAGCACGACCCCGTACCCGAGCGCCACCAGCACGCCGACGGCCGCGGGCACCGCCTCCGACAGGCCGCCCATGTGGCCGCGAGCGGCCAGCGAGCGGATGAAGACGCCGGGGTCGTCGGTGTGCCGGTCCATTCTGATCCGGTCGCCGAGCAGGGCGCCGCCGCTGTACGGCGAGGACGGGTCGACCGCCAGCACGGCCACCCGGACGCCGCGGGCCCGGTAGCGGTCGACCAGCGCTGCGACAGTGGTGGACTTGCCCGCGCCCGGCGGGCCGGTCACGCCTATCACCAGAGCGCGCCCCGGACCGGCGCTCACGGTGTGCGCCTCCGTCTCCCGAGCCGCCACCGGCTCCCGGGCCGGTAGCTCACGAGCGAGGAACTCGCGCACCGCGTTCCGCCGCGGCCCCTCCACCATGCTGAGCAGTCGCCCCACGGCCCGCGGTGAACCGGCACGGGCACGGGTGAACAGCTCGGGGACGCCATCCGCATCCACACCCGTGACCGCACCGGGGGCGGGCGGCGGGCCGCCACGCCCCGGCGGCAGGGCACCGGGACCGCCGCGGGATCGATTCACGGCGCGGGGACCTCGATGACCGTGGCCGACCCCATACCACCACCCGCACACAGCGCGGCCAGGCCCAATCCGCCGCCGCGACGGCGCAGTTCGTGGACCAGGGTGACGATCATGCGCGCACCGGTGGCGGCGACGGGGTGGCCGAGCGAGCAGCCGCTGCCGCTGACGTTCACCCGGTCGGCGTCGAGGTCGAGCGCCTTGATCGCGGCCAGGGGGACGGAGGCGAACGCTTCGTTGATCTCGATCACCGCGATGTCGGAGAGCGAGACACCGGCCCGCCGAACGGCTTTCGTGACGGCCCGGATGGGTGCCAGCCCGGTGTCGTGCGGGTCGACACCGACACAGGCCCAGCCGAGGACGACGCCGAGGGCGGGCAGGCCGAGCCGGTCGCTCGCGATGGCCAGGGCGGCCGCACCGTCGTTGGCGCCGGAGGCGTTGCCCGCGGTGATGGAGAAACCCTCGATCTCCGGGTGCAGGACCTTCAGGGCGGCCAGCCGTTCGAGGCTGGTGTCGCGGCGGGGGTGCTCGTCGGTGTCGAACAGGCCGTGCGGGGTGCCGATGGGCACGATCTCCTCTTTGAACCGGCCCTCGTCGATGGCGGCGACGGCGTTGCGGTGCGAACGCAGCGCCCAGGCGTCCATCTCCACGCGCGAGATGCCTGCTCGCACGGCGGTGTTCCAGCCGACGGTGATGGACATGTCCAACGCGGGGGCGTCGGGGCGGTCGGGATGACTGGGCGAGACCCACGGGTCGGCCCAGGTGTCCGCACCGGTGCGGAAGCGGGCGCGGGGCGCGGTGGAGTCGGAGTTCACGCCACCGGCGATCACCAGTTCGTCCATGCCCGCGCGGATCGAGGCGGCCGCGGTCTGCACGGCCGACATGCCCGCGGCGCAGTGGCGGTTCTGCGCCAGGCCGGGCACCTCGGTCAGGCCTGCGGTGAGGGCGCCGTGGCGGGCGAGCACGCCGCCGCCGTATCGGCCCTCCCCCAGGATCACGTCGTCGATCGCGGCCGGGTCGAGGCCGTCGGCGGCGGCTCCCACGATGTGGCGGGCCAGTTCGAAGGCGTCGGTGTCGCGCAGCGTTCCTTTCCTGGCGGTTCCGATCGGGGTTCGGGTCGCGGAGACGATCACGGCCTCGGGCATGGTGGCACTCCAATCCGGTGTGAGAATATGATTCTCTCAACGAGAGAGTTTTGTTTCAAGAGAGGGGTCGCGACATGCAGATCAGTGGAAGCTCCGCCCTGGTGGTCGGCGGCACGGGCGGCCTCGGCGAGGCCACCACCCGTCGCCTGGCCGCGGCGGGGGCGAAAGTCGTGGTCGCGGACGTGGCCGACGAGAAGGGCCGCGAACTGGAGAAGGAACTCGGCATCCGCTACGTGCACACCGATGCCACCGACGAGGAATCGGTGAACGCCGCCATCGCGGAGGCGAAAGCGCTCGGCCCGCTGCGTATCTCGGTCGACACCCACGGCGGTCCCGCCCAGGGCGGCAGGCTGGTCGGCAAGGACGGAAAGCCGTTGCCGCTGGAAGGTTTCCGCACCACCATCGAGTACTACCTGACCGCGGTCTTCAACGTCCTGCGCCTGTCGGCGGCCGCCATCGCCGAAACCGACCCGCTCGACGAGGGCGGCCGCGGCGTCGTCGTCACCACCGCCTCGATCGCCGCCTTCGAGGGCCAGATCGGCCAGCTGCCCTACGCCGCGGCCAAGGGCGGCGTGGTGGGCATGACGCTGGTCGCCGCCCGCGACCTGTCCCCGCTGGGCATCCGTGTGGTCACCATCGCCCCCGGCACCATCAACACCCCCGCCTACGGCAAGGCCGCCGACAAGCTGGAGCAGTACTGGGGCCCGCAGGTGCCCTTCCCCCGGCGCATGGGCCGCTCGGCAGAGTACGCCCAGCTCGCCCAGTCCATCATCGAGAACGACTATCTCAACGGCGAGGTCGTCCGCCTCGACGGCGCGCTGCGCTTCGGACCGAAGTAGGCGCCGCGGCGACGAGGACAGTCCCGGACCCCGCCGGAGCGGCGTCCGGGGCCTTCGGCGTCTCGTCGGTCAGTCGCGGCGGGCGGTGAGCCGGGCGATGGTCGCCCGGAAGTCCGCGGGCTGGAAGGTCAGATCCTCGGCGTTGTTGGCGCAGTCGGGG
>NZ_JARWRU010001078.1 GCF_029867845.1 Nocardia farcinica
CCCCCCACAACGTGCCCCGCGGGCCCCCCGGGGGGGGGCGCGGGGGTCCCCGCGGGCGCGGGGGCCCGCCCCCCCGGCCGGGGGCGGGGCGTGACCTGGGTCGAGGGCGACGTGCTCGACCCGGCCTCCATGCGCGCGGCCCTCGACGGAGCCGAGGTGGTCTACCACCTGGTCGCGGTCATCACCCTGGCCGACCGCAACGATCTGGCCTGGCGGGTCAACACCGAGGGCGTGCGGGTGGTCGCCGAGGCCGCGCTCGCGGTGGGGGCGCGCCGGATGGTGCACGCCAGCTCGATCCACGCCTTCGACCAGTACAGCTGCGGCGGGCACATCGACGAGACCTCGGTGCGCTCCACCGATCCAGGCCTTCCGGTCTACGACCGCTCCAAGTGGGCGGGCGAGGTCGCCCTGCGCGAGGTGATCGACCAGGGGCTGGACGCGGTGATCTGCAATCCCACCGGCGTGTTCGGTCCGGCCGATCACGGCGCGCCGATGTCGCGGATCAACCGCTCACTGCGCGACGCCGCCCAGGGCAGACTGCCCGCCATGGTGGACGGGGGCTTCGACCTGGTGGACGTGCGCGACGTGGCCACCGGCCTGATCCTGGCGGGCGAGAAGGGCCGCACCGGCGAGAACTACCTGCTCGGCGGCGCGATGATCGCCATGACCGATCTGTGCACACTGGCCGCGAACGAGCGCGGCAAGCGCGGGCCGCGGTTCACCATCCCGCCGAAGCTGGTCGGCGGCCTGATCCCGGTGCTGGAGCCGATCGGCAAGATGCTCGGCACCGACATCCTGTCCAAGGCCGCGCTCGGCGCGCTGGTCTCCGCGCCGACCGTCGACCACGGCAAGGCGGCCGCCGAACTCGGCTACCGGCCGCGCCCGACCGAGGAAACGGTCCGTGACCTGGTCGCCTTCTTCGACGACCCGGCGAGCGTGGCGCCCGCTGTGGCTTGACACGCCCTAGAACGCGTGTTCGACTGTCCGGTGTGCGGTGGCAGAACCAGGAACTGGACGCCGACGACGGTGCACTGCCCGGCCTCGGCCGGGCGGAGTTCGTCCGCACCGTGAGCACACCGGAGTTCGAGGGCATCACCTTCCACGAGGTGCTGTGCAAGAGCGCGTTGAACCGGGTGCCGGAGGAGAGCGGACTGCCGTTCCGCTGGACCGTCAACCCGATGCGCGGCTGCTCGCACGCCTGCCGCTACTGCTTCGCCCGCCCCACCCACGAGTATCTGGAGCTGGACGCCGGTCACGATTTCGACAGTCAGATCGTGGTGAAGACCAATGTGGCGGCGGTGCTGCGCCGGGAGCTCGGCAAGCGGTCCTGGCACCGCGAGCCGGTGGCCCTCGGCACCAACACCGATCCCTACCAGCGCGCCGAGGGGCGTTACCGGCTGATGCCGGGCATCATCCGTGCCCTCACCGATGCGGGCACACCGTTCTCCATTCTCACCAAGGGCACGCTGCTGCACCGTGATCTGCCGCTGCTGAGCCTGGCCGCCCGCGAGGTGGACGTGCGCCTCGCGGTCTCGATCGCCATGCTCGACGCCGAGCTGCACCAGCAGATCGAGCCGGGCACGCCATCGCCGCGCGCCCGCCTGGATCTGGTGCGGGCGCTGGCCGACGCGGGTTTCGCGGTGAATGTCATGGTGGCGCCGATCATTCCGTATCTCACCGACGGCAGAACCCAGCTCGACGAGCTGTTCGGCGCGATCGCGGCGGCGGGCGCGCGCTCGGCGGTGACCATGCCGATGCATCTGCGCGGCAGCACCCGCGGCTGGTTCCTCGGCTGGCTGGCCGAAGCCCATCCGGCGCTGCTGCGCCGCTACCGCCAGCTGTACGGGCGGGGCGCCTACGTGTCCCCGGAGTACGCGAGCTGGTTGCGCGAGCGCACCACTCCCCTGCTCGAGCGGCACGGCCTGGTCCGTCCGCCCGCCGTGCCCGCCGAGCCTGCGGTCGCGGCCCCGCCGGCGGCGGGGCCCCGCCCACCGCCGGGGGTGGGGCGGGGCGGCCCCCCCCCCCCCCCCCGCGGGGGGCGCCCCCCCCCCCCCCCCCCCCCC
>NZ_JARWRU010001079.1 GCF_029867845.1 Nocardia farcinica
GGCGGCGGCCGGTTCGGCGCGAGGACCGGTCTCAGGCGAGGTCGGACAGCTCGGTGAACGAGGTGATCCACCGGTGCGGCGGGCGCGGCTCGTTCGGCTCGCCCGGCCGGTGGACCCCGACCGCCTGCCAGCCGGCCGCCACCGCGGCGTCCAGTTCGTCGGGGTGATCGGACAGGATCAGGATCCGCTCGGCGGGCGCCGCAAGCGCCGCCGCGATCCGCCGATAGGATTCGGCTTCCCGCTTGGGGCCCGCGCTGTTCAGGTCGAAGTGCGCGTCGACGAGCGAGCCGAGTTCGCCGCCGCGGGCGTGGGCGAACCAGTCCCGCTGGTTGCGCACCGAACCCGAGGAGTACACCGCCAGCCGCAGCCCGGTCGCGTGCCAGCCGCGCAGTGCCGCGGGCACGTCGGGAAAGAACTCGCCGTGCAACGCCCCGGCACGGAACCCTTCCGCGCAGATCAGCCCCTGGGCGGCCTTCAACGGCTCGGCCTTGACATCGCCGCCGAGCCAGTCGCGCAGGATCTCGGCCACCTCGCCGGTGCCCGCCTCCGGTCGCCGCGCCAGCGCCCTGGTCTGCGCCAGGATCTGCGCCGCCGCGTCGTGCTCGTGCTCGGCGAGCCAGTCGGCGAGCCTGGCGCGGGTGTAGCCGTAGAGGTCCTCCCGGACCGAACTGGTCGGGCTCGTCGTGCCCTCGATGTCGAGGACGATCACATCGGGGCGGCTCACGACGCGGTCAGCAGCTGGTCGAGCGTGGGGAAGCCGGAGCTGATCCTGTCGCCGGTGAAGTCGCCGATCCAGCCGTCGGCCTCCTCGAAGAAGCGCACGGCGACGAAGTCGGGGCGCTCGCCCATGTCGAACCAGTGCAGCGTGCCCGCGGGCACCGAGAGCAGGTCTCCCGCCTCGCAGACCACGGCCAGCACCTCCTCGCCGAGGTGCAGATAGAAGCAGCCACGACCCGCGGCGAAGTAGCGCACCTCGTCCTCGGCGTGGCGATGCTCGTCGAGGAACTTGGTGCGCGCGCCCTTCGCGGTCTCCGGCCAGGACGGGTCGGAATCGTCCGGGTGGATACGGGCGATGTCGATGTGGCGGTAGCGGCCGT
This sequence comes from Nocardia farcinica, assembly GCF_029867845.1. Taxonomy (GTDB): domain Bacteria; phylum Actinomycetota; class Actinomycetes; order Mycobacteriales; family Mycobacteriaceae; genus Nocardia; species Nocardia farcinica_A. The sequence goes on from NZ_JARWRU010001079.1 coordinate 1,098, forward strand.
CGGCGTTGAGCTCGGCCACCTTGTCGGCGTACCGCTCCAGCAACTCCTCTGACGACAGGCTCGCGGCGTCGTCGAGCGCGGGCCAACGGTCGAAGGCGATGCCGTGCGCGGCGAGTTCGGCGGCGATCGCCTCGTCGTCGGTGGTGCGCAGCCGCACCGCGCCCGCGTCGTCGGCGGCCATCACCTGGAGCAGAGTCATGACAGTGGTCCCATCTACGAAAGAGCGGTGTGCGTGGTTCGCTGTCGGCCCGTGGGCAGGGGCTGATCCTGTGGGCGGAACACGATCTCGCCGCCGGTGCGCAGCAACAGCTCGCACAGCGCCTCCAGGCACTCGGCGCGATCGCGTGCCTGCGAGAGATTCTGCCCCCAGGTGGTGATGCCGTGCCCGGAGATGCACAGCACCGGCGGAGCATCGGGGTGCTCGGTGAGCCGGCGTTCGATGTCCTCGCCGATGCGGGAGACGGTGCGCCAGTTCGGGAACACCGGCAGGTCGACGGCCTCGGGGTCGGCGCAGCCGAGGCCCTTGATGAGCTCGAGACCGGTGATCCGCACGGTGCCAGGGGTCTCGACAGCGCCTGCCCTGGTGGCCAGCGCGGTCGCGAACGGCGAGTGCACGTGCACCACCGCGGCGGCGTCGGTGGCGCGGTAGACGGCGGTGTGGATGGTGGTCTCCGCCGAGGGCTTCCGGGTCTGGCCGGGCAAGGGGGCGGAGTCGGCGATCCGCACGGTGACCATGTCGGCCGCGCCCAGCTCGCCCTTGGGCAGGCCGCTGGCGGTGACCACGGCGGTGTCGCCGGTGCGCACGGACAGATTGCCCGCGGTGCCTGGCATCCAGCCGCGGGCGTACAGCTCGCGGGCGGTGGCGGCGATCGCCGCACCCTGGTCCGTCGTGTTGCCGCCCGTCGTGTCGCCAGTTCTCGTATCGCCTGCCGTCGCGTCCGTTGCCGTCGCGTCCGTTCTTGTCGCGTCTCGCGGCGCGGCCGCCGCGAGGACGGTGCCGTGGACGATGCCGTTCTCGGTCACCACGGCAGTGATCAGATCCGCGGGGGTGACGTCGAAAGCCGGGTTGAACACGGCTGTTCCCTCGGGCGCGGTCGGCGTGCCCGCGAAGGCGGTGACCTCGCCCGCCCCGCGCTCCTCCACGACGATGTCACGCCAGCTCGCGGTGGCCGGGTCACGGGTGGACTCGGGGGCGACCACGATGAACGGCACCCCGTGCCGGTGCGCGGCCAACGCGACCGAGTAGGTGCCGATCTTGTTGGCGACATCGCCCGCGGCGGTGACCCGATCGGCGCCGACCAGCACACAGTCGACCTGACCGGTGGCCATGGCCCAGGCGGCCGCGGAGTCGATGGTGAGCCGGTGCGGGATGCCTGCCTCGGCCAGTTCCCAGGTGGTCAGACGGGCGCCCTGCAACAGCGGCCTGGTCTCGTCGACGAGCACGTCGGCGATGGCGTCGCGTTCGGCCAGCACCCGCAGCGCGCCGATGGCGGTGCCGAACGCGCTGGTCGCCAGCCTGCCGGTGTTGCAGTGGGTGAGCACCCGCAGCTTGCCCGGCCCGCACAGCCGCTGCACCAGGTCGGCGGCCTGGGTGGCGGCGGCGCGGTTCACGCGGCCGTCTTCGGCCAGCATCGCCAGTGTCTCGGCCAGTACCGCCTCGGCGCCCTCGGTGATCCTGGCCCGCACGCGGGTGACCGCCCAGGCCAGGTTGACCGCGGTGGGACGGGTGGCCACGATCCGGTCGGCCTCGGCCTGCGCCGCGGCCACGTCCACCACCCCGTCGCGGGTGTGCGCGGTGGTCGCGATGACCACGCCGAAGGCGCCCGCGATGCCGATGGCGGGGGCGCCGCGGATGGCCAGCGTCGCGATGGCCTCGATGATCTCGTCCACCGTGGCCAGGCGCATCCGGCGCTCCTCGTGCGGCAGCCCGCGCTGGTCGATGGTGACCAGAGCACCGTCGTCCCAGATCAGGGAACTGTCGGTCATGGAGAGGTCCTTCGCGGCCTGCGCATCCGGTGGGCATGCGGAAAAGAAATCGGACGCGGAAAACGATATCGACCCGCGCGCGGCGCGCCACACTCGGACTCAGGCTGATCCTGACTATGGACCAGCCGCCGGTGACCGGTGTTCTAGCGGGGCAGGGCGATGAACTCGACCGGGTCGCCGTCGCGCGCGCCGACCGGCACGATCACCAGCCCGTCCCGGTCGACCAGCCCGCCCAGGTGCGCGGTGCGGATCGAGGGGTCGCCGAGCAGGCCGCCGTCGTCGTGGCGGGCCGGGACGATCCGGGGCACGGGTCGGGTGATCTGGGCGGCGTTGCGCTGCGGGTGGCGGACCGGGCGGGCCGGGATCGCGCCGGTGCGGCCGTCGACGATGGCGGGGGTGGGCGCCCGCG
>NZ_JARWRU010001080.1 GCF_029867845.1 Nocardia farcinica
CCGCCGTGCGGCTGGTCATGGTCTTCGATCGCGCCGATCCCCCGCGCGGGCCGATCCCCTGACCGGTCGCGCCAACGGGACCGGGGGGGGCCGCCGGGGCTTCGTCCGGCCCCGGCGGACGCTCGATAGGCTTTGTGACGACACAAGAGATACGAGGAGCTGCGGTGACCATTCGGGTCGGAGTGCTGGGAGCACGCGGGAAAGTCGGACAGGCGATCTGCGCGGCGGTGCGGGCCGCGGGCGACCTGGAACTGGTCGCCGAGGTCGACAAGGGCGACGCGCTGGAGCGCTTCACCGAGTCGGGCACCCAGGTGGTGGTCGACTTCACCCATCCCGACGTGGTGATGGGCAATCTGAAGTTCCTGGTGGAAAACGGCATCCACGCCGTCGTCGGCACCACCGGCTTCGACGCCGCCCGTCTGGACGAGGTGCGCGGGTGGCTGGCGGGCAGCCAGGACACCGGTGTGCTCATCGCCCCCAACTTCGCCATCGGCGCGGTGCTGTCGATGCGCTTCGCCGAGCAGGCGGCCCGCTTCTTCGAGTCGGTCGAGGTGGTCGAACTGCATCATCCCGGCAAGGCCGACGCGCCGTCGGGCACCGCCTATCGCACGGCCGGGCTGATCGCCGAGGCCAGGCAGCGCGCCGGGGTCGGCCGCAGTCCCGACGCCACCACCAGCGAACTCGACGGCGCTCGTGGCGCGGACGTGGACGGTGTGCGGGTGCACTCGGTGCGGCTGGCGGGCCTGGTCGCCCACCAGGAGGTGCTGTTCGGCACCCAGGGGGAGACGCTGACCATCCGGCACGACTCCATCGACCGTTCCTCTTTCGCGCCCGGCGTGCTGCTCGGCGTGCGCGAGATCGCGCGTAGGCCCGGTCTCACCGTCGGCCTCGACCCGTTCCTGGATCTGTGAGCGGCGACCGGTGAGCGGACAGGACGACGACGGCCGCAGGAGCCTGAAGACCGTCGCTTTCATCGCGGTGCTGGTCGCCGCGCTGGCCTTCTACTTCCTGCTCCTGGGCCGGATGGCCTTCGCGCTGCTGACCTCGGGCGAGGCGGCGGGTATCGCGCTGGGCGTCGGCGTGCTGCTGTTGCCGGTGCTCGGCGTCTGGATCGTGACGGCCTCGGTGACCGCCGCGCTGGCCCACCAGCGGCTGGCTGCGCGGATGCGGGCGGAGGGGCTGGAACTGGACGTCTCCGACCTGCCGCGACGGCCGTCCGGGCGGATCGAGCGCGCGGCGGCCGACGACCTGTTCGCCCGGGTCCAGAAGGAGTGGGAGGCCGACCCGGACAACTGGCGCGTCTCCTACCGGCTGGCCCGCGCCTACGACTACGCCGGCGACCGGAGCCGCGCGCGCGAGACCATGCGCCGCGCCGTGGCCCTGGAACGCGAACAGCGGGAACAGGAGGGCTGAGCCCGATGGCGCGGCTGCTGATCGTCCACCACACCCCCTCGCCGCACTGCCAGGAGATGTTCGAGGCGGTGCTGGCCGGGGCCACCGACCCGGAGATCGAGGGTGTCGAGGTGCTCCGCCGCCCCGCGTTGACCTGTTCACCCGCCGATTTCCTGGCCGCGGACGGCTATCTGCTCGGCAGCCCGGTCAATCTCGGCTATCTCTCCGGGGCGCTCAAGCACGCCTTCGATTGCGCCTACTACCAGATCCTCGACTCCACGAGGG
>NZ_JARWRU010001081.1 GCF_029867845.1 Nocardia farcinica
CGGCGGGGGCGGGCCGGGACAGGTTGGCCACCCCCGCCGTGCCCTTGGCGCCGGGCGGGGGGGTGGTAAGGATCCTGCGGTCGGCCTGGGCGGGCGCCAGCGCCGCCCTGGTCTGCTCATCGGTGGCGCGGGTCTCCTGCACGCACACGACGTCGGCCTCGGTGGCGGCGAGCCAGGCGAGCATCCCCTTGCCCGCGGCGGCCCTGATTCCGTTGGCGTTGATCGTTGAGACAATGGTCGGCACCGTCCGACCGTACAATGCAGGTCAGATGTACCTGCCCCGGACCACGCGGTCCAGGAAGGGGTGCTTGACGATGACGTCCGACACCTCCCGCCCGTCCGACCCCGCTCGTCCCTCCCGCGCCGCCGGCACCACCCGACCGCGTTCCGCGGATTTCGCCAGGCGCGCCGAGGAATTCGACGCCGAGCCCGACCCGGCCGCCGACGAGCCGCGGCCGGTGAAGACTCCGGGCAAGAACACGCGCGGCAGTGACGACCAGCCGGTGGTGATCAAGACGCTGCACGTCGGCTCGGGCGATCCGCTGTTGCTGCTGCACGGCTTCATGCTCTCGCCGCACTGCTGGGAGCAGACCGCCACACTGCTCGGGTCGCACTGCGAGGTGTTCGCCCCCGCCCTCGCGGGCCACTGGGGCGGGCCCGAGGTCACCGGCGAGGTCGTCGACATCGCGGCTCTGGCCGACGAGGTGGAGCGGCAGCTCGACGAGATGGGCTGGCGCACCTGCCATATCGCGGGCAACTCGCTCGGCGCCTGGGTCGGCGTCGAGCTGGCGCGGCGCGACCGGGCCCGCACCCTGACGTTGATCGCGCCCATCGGCGGCTGGAAGAAGCTGTCGTTGACCAGGCTGCGGGTGGCGCTGAAGTTCCTGTCGCTGGTTCCGCTGGCGCATCTGGGCCGGAAGGTGGCCGGGTTCACCGCGCGCAACCCCGTCGCGCGGCGCGTGGCCCTGTTCGTGGTGGCCAAGAATCCCACGGCGGTCTCGCGTCGCGACGCCGTGGCCACCATCACCGCCGCGCTGCACTGCCGGGCGATGATGCCGCTGATCCGGGGCAGCCTGCGCACCCCCGTCCCCGGCGACCTGGCGCGGCTGAAGACGCCGGTACGGCTGCTGCTTGCCGAGTACGACCGGTTCATCCCGAACCGGGTCTACGCGCGGCGCTATCTCGCCGAGCTGCCCGAGTCGGCCGACCGCATCCTGGTCAACCGGGTCGGGCACGTGCCCATGCTGGAGGCGCCGGACCGGATCGCCACCCTCATCGCCGAGCACGTCTACGCAAGCCGCAACCGGCTGCGCGCGGTGTGAACGTTCCCGCCCGGCACGGCCGGGCGGGGACCGAGCGGGGACACCGGAGCGGCGAACTCAGTCCAGGTCTTCTTCGCCGCGGGCGCGGCGCTCGTAGGCGGCGCGCGCCGCCGTGTCGATGTCGCTGAGGAAGGCCTCCTTCATGCCGAACTTCTCGCCGAGGAAGTCCAGGATCTTGTCCGGCACGTAGTACTGCAGGTTGGCCAGCCTGCCCGCGAGCTTGGTGACCGCGACCCGGCGCTGCGGCTTGACGATCAGCCCGGCGACGGCCTCGGCGATCTCCTCCGGCTCGGCGTTGCGCACGCCCTTGGCGCCCTTGGTCCCCGCCACCAGCTCGGTGTTGGTGAAGGTGGGCGCCACCGAGGAGAACTCCACGCCGGTGCCGCTGTACTCAGCGCGCAGGGCGTCGGTCATGGTGAGCACGGCGGCCTTGCTGCCGCCGTAGGTGGCCAGGCCGGGGGTGGGCAGCACACCGGCCAGCGAGGCGATGTTGATGACGTGGCCCTTGCCGCGCGGCAGCATCCGCTGGGCGGCCAGCTTGCTGCCGAGCACCACGCCGTAGATGTTGATGTCGATCATGCGGCGGGATACGTGGTCGGGCTCCTCGTGGAAGTGGCCGACCGGCATGATGCCCGCGTTGTTGACCACGACGTCGATGGGCCCGAGCACCCGCTCGACCTGATCGAGGAAGGCCTCGAAGCTCACCGGGTCGGTGACGTCGAGCTTGCCGTAGACCTCGAGACCCAGCTCGGCGCCGGACTCCTTGACCTTGGCCTCGTCGATGTCGCCGATGGCCACCTGCGCGCCGAGGTCACGCAGCTTGCGCGCGGTGGCGAAGCCGATGCCACGCGCGCCGCCGGTGATGACGACGACCTTGCCCGCGATACGTGCGGCTGAACTCATGGTGTGTCTGCCTTTCTCGGCTGCTCGCCGCCTCAGCGACCGAGCAGGCCCTTGGCGATATGGGTGACCTGGATCTCGTTGCTGCCCGCGTAGATCATCAGCGACTTGGCGTCGCGGGCGAGTTGTTCGACGCGGTATTCGCTCATGTAGCCGTTGCCGCCGAACAGCTGCACCGCCTCCATGGCCACCTCGGTGGCGGTCTCGGAGGAGTACAGCTTCATGGCCGAGGCCTCGGCCAGCGACAGCGGCTTGCCCGCGCGGGTGCGTTCGATGACGTTGAACACCATGTTGCGCACGTTGATGCGGGCGATCTCCATCTTGGCCAGCTTGAGCTGCACCAGCTGGAACCGGCCGATCTCCTGCCCCCACAGCTTGCGATTCTTCGCGTAGTCCACGCAGAGCCGGTGGCACTCCTCGATGATGCCGAGGGCCTGGAAGGTGACGCCGACGCGCTCGGCGACGAAGTTGGTGCGCGCGGACTCGCGGCCGTCGCCGCCGCGGTGCTCCTCGGTCTCCCCGAGCAGCCGGTCGCGGCCGAGGCGGACGTTGTCGAAGAACAGTTCGCCGGTGGGCGAGCTGTGCAGGCCCATCTTCTTGAACGGCTTGCCCTGGGTCAGGCCCTCCATGCCCTTGTCGAGCACGAAGGTCAGCACCTTGCGGTCGCGCTTGTCCACGTTCGGGTCGCCCACGTCGAGCTTGGCGTAGACGACGATTACGTCTGCGAACGGGCCGTTGGTGATGAAGGTCTTATGGCCGTTGAGGATT
>NZ_JARWRU010001082.1 GCF_029867845.1 Nocardia farcinica
CCGCCGCGCGCCCCCCCCCCCCCCCCGATCCGGGTGAACGATGTCACTCCGGGCGCGGAGTGAGAATGCGCGGTCCGTCCTCGGTGACGGCGACGGTGTGCTCCCAGTGCGCCGCACGGCTGCCGTCGGCGGTGACCACCGTCCAGTCGTCGTCGAGGATCTTGGTGTCGACGGTGCCGAGGGTGAGCATCGGCTCGATGGCCAGCACCGAACCGACCACCAACTGGGGCCCCTTGCCGGGGGCGCCCTCGTTGGCGAGGAAGGGGTCCATGTGCATCTCGCGGCCGATGCCGTGGCCGCCGTAACCGTCGACGATGCCGTAGGCGCGGCCGTGTTCCTTCTCGGCGGCGCGGGTGCCCAGCTCGATGGCGTGCGAGACGTCGGTCAGGCGGTTGCCCGGCAGCATGGCGGCGATGCCCGCCTCCATGGACAGCCGGGTGGCCTCGCTGAGCAGGCGGTCGGCCTCGATGACGGCGCCGATGCCGAACGTCCACGCGGAGTCGCCGTGCCAGCCGTCGAGGATGGCGCCGCAGTCGATGGAGACCAGGTCGCCCTCGGCGAGGATCTCCTCGGCGCTGGGGATGCCGTGCACCACGCGGTCGTTGACCGAGGCGCAGATCGAGGCCGGGAAGCCGTGGTAGCCCTTGAACGAGGGCACCGCGCCCGCCTCGCGGATCACCGTCTCGGCGACCTCGTCGAGTTCCTTGGTCGAGACCCCGGGCGCGGCGGCCGCGCGCACGGCCACGAGGGCGCGGCCGACCACCGCGCCCGCCGCCGCCATCGCGTCGAGCTCACCCGCGGTGCGGAAGGGCACCACCTTCTTGTTCTTCCGGCCGAAGACCACTGGCTCAGCGCTCCCGGTGTCGTCAGTGGCCGAGGGCGGCCAGCGCCCGGGCGTTGACCTCTTCGACCTCGCCGACACCGTCGACGGAGACGACGAGGCCCGCGTAGTGGTCGAGCAGCGGCTCGGTCTCCTCGCGGTAGACCCGCAGCCGGTTGCGGATGACCTCTTCGGTGTCGTCGTTGCGACCACGCGCGAGCATCCGCTCGACCACGGTGTCCTCGGCGACGACGAAGCACAGCACCGCGTCCAGCTTCTTGTCGATGCCGGCCAGGATCTTCTCCAGCGCCTCGGCCTGGTCGACCGTGCGCGGGTAACCGTCGAGGACGAAGCCGTTGGCGGCGTCCGGCTCGCCGACGCGCGCCTCGACCATGCGGTTGGTCACATCGCTCGGCACCAGGTCGCCGGCGTCCATGTACTTCTTCGCCTCGAGGCCCAGCGGGGTCTTCTGGCCGATGTTGGCACGGAAGAGGTCCCCGGTGGAGATGTGCGGGACGCCCAGCTTTTCCGACAGGAGGACGGCCTGGGTGCCTTTGCCGGCACCGGGCGGACCGAGCAGTACAACTCTCACTTGAGGAACCCTTCGTAATTTCTGTTCATCAACTGGCTTTCGATCTGCTTCACCGTATCCAGGCCGACGCTCACCATGATGAGCACGGCGGTGCCACCGAACGGCAGGTTCTGCACGCCGCCGGAGTTGCCCATGTCGAGGAACACGTTGGGCAGAACGGCGACCAGGCCGAGGTAGATCGAGCCGGGCAGGGTGATGCGGCTCAGCACGTAGCTGAGGTAGTCGGCGGTGGGCTTGCCCGGACGGTAACCGGGGATGAAGCCACCGAACTTCTTCATCTCGTCGGCGCGTTCCTCCGGGTTGAAGGTGATCGCCACGTAGAAGTAGGTGAAGAAGACGATAAGGCCGAAGTAGATCGCGATGTAGACCGGGTTGCTCGGATTCACCAGGTACTTCTGGATGATCTCCTGCCACCAGCTCGGATCGGTGGCGTTCTGCGAGCCGGTGAGCTGGGCGATCAGGTTCGGCAGGTACAGCAGCGAGGACGCGAAGATGACCGGGATGACGCCCGCCTGGTTGACCTTCAGCGGCAGGTAGGTCGAGGAGCCGCCGTACATCTTGCGGCCGACCACACGCTTGGCGTACTGCACCGGGATCCGGCGCTGGCCCTGCTCGACGAAGATGACCGCGACGATGATCGCGAAGGCCGCGAGGCAGACGATGCCGAAGACGACGCCGCCTCGGCTGTCCAGGATGGCCTTGCCCTCGGTGGGGATGCGCGAGGCGATGCCGGCGAAGATCAGCAGCGACATGCCGTTGCCGACGCCGCGCTCGGTGATCTGCTCGCCGAACCACATCACCAGCGCCGCGCCCGCGGTCATCACCAGGACGATGATGATCATGCCGAAGATGCTGGTGTCGGCCAGGATGTCCTGGGGGCAGCCCTGTAGCAGCTGGCCTCTCGCCGCGAGGGCGACCAGGCCGGTGGCCTGCAGAATGGCCAGCGCGATCGACAGATAACGCGTGTACTGCGTCATCTTCGTCTGACCGGCCTGGCCTTCTTTTCGCAATTCCTCGAACCGCGGGATGACCACGGTGAGCAATTGGATGATGATGCTCGCGGTGATGTAGGGCATGATGCCGATCGCGAAGACCGACAACTGCAGCAGCGCGCCACCGGAGAAGAGGTTGATCAGCTGGTAGATACCGGCGTTCTCACCGCCGGAAACAATGTCGACGCACTCCTGCACAGCCTTGTAGTCGACGCCGGGCGAGGGCAGCGCGGCGCCCACCCGGTACAGCGCGACCAACCCCAGCGTGAAGAGAATCTTCCGCCGTAAGTCCGGAGTCCGGAAGGCCGATACGAAGGCGGAAAGCACAGATCCTCCTGGCGCGAACGACATGGTCTGGACATGGGAAGAATTCGGCAGCGAATGCCGGTACCCATGGCGAGGCTTGGCAGAACTATTGAACTCTAACAAGTGGCACCGGACGAGGTTTCACTCGTCCGGTGCCACCGGTTCAGAGCCTACCGTCAGGCCAGCTCGGTGACAGTGCCACCGGCAGCGGTGATCTTCTCCTTGGCGGAGGCGGTCACCTTGTCGGCGGTCACCTGGACCGCCACGCCGATCTCACCGTCGCCGAGAACCTTCACGAGCTGGTTCTTGCGAACCGCGCCCGCGGCGACCAGCTCGGCCTTGCCGATCTCGCCGCCCTCGGGGAAGAGCTCGGCGATCCGACCGACGTTCACGACCTGGTACTCGGTGCGGAACTGGTTCTTGAAGCCCTTGAGCTTCGGCAGCCGCATGTGCAGCGGCATCTGGCCGCCCTCGAAGGCCGCGGGCACGTTCTTGCGCGCCTTGGTGCCCTTCGTACCGCGACCGGCGGTCTTGCCCTTGGAGCCCTCACCGCGACCCACACGGGTCTTGTCGGTCTTGGCGCCCGGGGCGGGCCGCAGGTGATGCAACTTGATGGTCATGTCAGACCTCCTCAACGGTCACGAGGTGGCGCACGACGTTGATCAGCCCGCGATTCTGGGCGTTGTCCTCACGAACCACCGACTTGCGGATTCCCCGCAGGCCGAGGGTGCGAAGGCTGTCCCGCTGATTCTTCTTGGCGCCGATCGAGCTCTTGATCTGGGTCACCTTGAGATCTGCCATTTACCTGGCACCTCCAGCCGCCTGAGCGCGCGCACGCAGCATGCCCGCGGGAGCGACGTCCTCGAGCGGCAGACCGCGACGGGCCGCCACCTCTTCGGGGCGCTGCAGCTGCTTGAGGGCCGCAACGGTCGCGTGCACGACGTTGATGGCGTTGTCGCTGCCGAGCGACTTCGCCAGGATGTCATGGATACCGGCGCACTCCAGCACGGCGCGCGCCGCGCCACCGGCGATCACACCGGTACCGGGCGAAGCCGGACGCAGCATGACCACACCGGCCGCCGCCTCACCCTGGACCGGGTGGGTGATGGTCGAGCCGATCATCGGAACGCGGAAGAAGCCCTTGCGCGCTTCCTCGACGCCCTTCTGGATGGCCGCGGGAACTTCCTTGGCCTTGCCGTAGCCGACACCGACCAGGCCGTTGCCGTCGCCGACGATGACCAGGGCGGTGAAGCTGAAGCGACGACCACCCTTCACGACCTTGGAGACGCGGTTGATCGCGACGACGCGCTCGAGCTGGTTCTTCTCGGCCGCGTTGTCCCGACGGTCGCCGCCGCGGCGGTCGCCGCCCCGACGGTTGTCGCGGCCGCCCTCGGGGCCGCTGGTGTTCTGTCCGGCGGGTCCGTTGCCGCCGTCACGCCGCTGACGTCCCGGCATCAGACGTTCCTTCCGTTGATGAAATCGAATCGCGAGCTGTGCTGAATGCTCGCTCCGCAAGCTCCGCTCATTAGAACTTCAACCCGCCTTCACGAGCGGCATCGGCCAGCGCCGCGATACGGCCGTGGTAGTCGTGACCACCACGGTCGAACACGACCGCCTCGATACCGGCAGCCTTGGCGCGGGCCGCGATGAGTTCGCCGACCTTCTTGCCCTTGGCGGTCTTGTCGCCCTCGATCGCGCGCACGTCGGGCTCGATCGACGAGGCGGCCGCGATGGTGCGGCCAACGGTGTCGTCGACCAGCTGGGCGTGCAGGTGCCGCGAGGAGCGGTGCACGACCAGACGCGGACGCTCGGTCGTGCCCGCCACCTTCTTGCGGAGGCGGAAGTGGCGACGAGCCTTGGACAGCCGGCGCCGGGTGGCGACGTCCTTGCCCAGCGGGATGCGCTTGGACTTCTGGTTTTCGGTTTGCGCCATGATCACTTACCCGTCTTTCCGACCTTGCGGCGAACAACCTCGCCCGCGTAGCGGATGCCCTTGCCCTTGTACGGGTCGGGCTTGCGCAGGCCGTGGATGACCGCAGAGATCTGGCCGACCTTCTGCTTGTCGATTCCTGACACGGAGAACTTGGTGGGCGACTCCACCGCGAAGGTGATGCCCTCCGGCGCCTCGATCGGGACCGGGTGGCTGTAACCGAGGGCGAACTCGAGGTTCGAGCCCTTGGCGGCCACACGGTAGCCGACGCCGAAGATCTCCATCTTCTTCTCGTAGCCCTTGGTGACACCCTCGATCATGTTGGCGATCAGGGTGCGGGTCAGGCCGTGCAGCGAGCGGTTGCGGCGCTCGTCGTTGGGGCGGGTGACCTCGAGCTGGCCGTCCTCGCCCTTGGCGACGGTGATCGGCTCGGCGACGGTGTGCGACAGGGTGCCCTTCGGGCCCTTGACCGTCACGACCTGGCCGTCGATGGTGAGCTCGACGCCCGCCGGGATAGCGATGGGCTTCTTACCAATACGCGACATTAGTCCTGACTCCCTTACCAGACGTAAGCGAGGACTTCGCCGCCCACGCCGCTCTTGGCCGCCTGCTTGTCGGTGAGCAGTCCCTGCGACGTGGAGATGATCGCCACGCCGAGGCCGCCCAGGACCTTGGGCAGATTGGTGGATTTCGCGTACACACGCAGACCCGGCTTGGAGACGCGGCGCACACCGGCGAGGCTGCGCTCACGGCTGGGGCCGTACTTGAGGTCCACGACGAGGGTCTTGCCCACCGCCGCGTCCTCGGTCCGGTAGTCGGCGATGTAGCCCTCGCGCTTGAGGATCTCGGCGATGTTCGCCTTGAGCTTCGAGTGCGGGGCCTTCACCTGATCGTGGTACGCCGAGTTGGCGTTGCGCAGACGGGTAAGGAAGTCTGCGATCGGATCGGTCATGGTCATGGTTCGACCTCGACACCTTTCTCGCTGCGGTTCCCATGCAACACCCGCGCACGGATGGTGGGCCTACAGCAATTCGGCTGGTCCGGCCGGCACGAGAGCGCCGACCGCTGGGTACGTGCCACGGGCGCCGACCGCAGGCGTGCAGCACGCATGCGGGCAGGGAGGTGCCCAGGCAACCGCTCTAGTGTAGGCAACCGCCCGACCTGGACAAAATCGGGGTCCGCCGAGGTCGGCGCGCACGATCCGGCTGTCCCGGACCGGCGCCCCCGGGACTCTCCCTGGCTGTGGTCGCGATCGACGTTCAGCGGCGGCCGCGGCGGCGGGCGGCGAGCAGGACGGCGGCGAGGACGGCGATCAATCCGACCGCGCCGACGAGCGCGGCGAGCAGGGGCAGGGGGAACGGGCCGGAGGAGTGATCGGCGGCGGTGGCCGCCGGGTCGGCCGCGGTGGCGGCGGGGTTCGTCTCGTCAGGGGCCCCGAAGACGCCGTCGCGCACGGGGGTGGCGTAGGCGGGCCCGGGCTCGGGGGCGCCGGAGACGGTGAGGTCGATGGTCACGGTGGCGGGCTGGGCGGGGCCCTCGTCGTAGGGCGGGCCGAGTTTGACGGCGATGTAGTACCAGCCCGCGACGGACTGGGCGGCCCGGCTGCCGCGGAGTTCGCGATTGGTGTAGCGGATCGGCAGGGTGGCGGCTGGGCCGTCACCGGGCAGCAGGACCGGCTCGGAGCCGCTGTAGCCGCCGCCGTCGCTGTCGATCTCCTCGGCCCACGGCGAGTACAGCTCGGTGCGGATGCTCGAGCGCTCGGTTCTGGTGGGGTCGTCCGCCTCGTCGTAGCGGACCCGGTAGGCCAACCCCTGCCCCCAGTCGAGGCGCACGCGATAGAAGACGGTCTCGCCGCGTTGCAGGACGTCGGTGTAGCGGCCGCTGCCGGGGAGTTCGGGGGCGACCGCGAAGGAGCCGCCGCCGACGACCGGCACGGCGGGCCCGGTCTGCTCGGCCATGGCCGTCGGTGTCTCGTCCGGCTCGGGGCCGGGGTCGGTGGCCTCGGGTTCGATGCCGACCAGCACCTCCATCGGCAGGGTCTGCGGCATGCCGCCGGAGACCAGCTTCCAGCGCAGTGCGAAGTAGTAGCGGCCGCCGCCGCGACAGGTGTCCTCGCCGCGACGGCCGGTGCGGGGCTCACGGGTGGCCCCGCGCCACACCTCGGCGACCGCCGCGGTCTGCCCGTCCCTGCTCTCGCCTGCCATCTCCGAGGAGGACGCGCCGCAGTCGGTGCCGTCCCGGCCGTAGACACGGCTGCGCACGCTGTTCATGTCGGTGATGATCGACAGCTTCGGGTTGCGCGGGTAGGTGACGATGCCGGTGAAGTAGGCCGTCGCGCCCTGGGGGATGTCCACCGCGTAGTACTTGACCTCGTGCTGGGAGATGGTGTCCAGGTAGTGGCCAGGGGCGAGCAACGGCGCGGAGGTGTGGTCGGGGCCGCCGGTGACCGGGGTGCCGGTCGGCTGGTAACTGCGCAGGGCGGCGGTGGTGACGCGCGGCAGCGTCCGTTCCAGAGCGGGCCCGTCGGCGGCGTCGGTGTAGGAACCCCCGGTGGCCTCGGCCAGGCAGCTCAGCTGAGCACGGGCCGCCTCGTCGACCGCGAAGCCGATGGCGTGCACGGTCAGATCGACACCGTCGGCCTTCAACTCGCGCGCCACCTCACACGGGTCGGGCGGGGCGCAGGTGTCCTCACCGTCGGAGACCAGCACCACCGAACGCGGCCCGGAATCGGGCAGCGCCGCCACGGCCTGCCGCAGAGCCACCCCGATCGGGGTCCACCCCGAGGCCTGGATGCCGTCGACCGCGCTCACCAGCGCGGCACGGTCCAACGGGTCGGGCTCGTGCAGGATCTCCACGTCCACGCAGCCCGCCGCCTTGTCGGCCTCGTCGTTGCTCGTGCCGGTGCCGTAAGCCGCCAGACCGACGCGGGATTGTTCGGGCGCGGAAGCCACGAACGAGCGGACCGCGTTCCTGGCCGCGTCCATCATCGTCCCGCTCGGGTCGGGCCGCAGCATCGACCCTGAGGCGTCGAGCACGATCATCGTGGGCGCGTACTGCGTCTGCTCGGCGTCGGCCGGGGCCGGAGTCGCGAGCGTCGCGATGCCGACCACGAGGGCCAGCAGGCTCGCGCTGGACCGGCCGCGCCGGAACCCACTGCGACCGAACACATCAGCCCCCTTCTCCCCCGGACCGACGCGGACGCCGGCGACCGCTCGCCGCGCCGGATTCGAACGCCGCCAACGTATCCCGTCCCGAACGCGCGGGGATGCCACGAATTCCAGGGCCCCGGGCTCTCGGGCGCCGGCCCGCGGTCACCCGGCCCGTGGTCATCGGCGTGGCAGCGCCCCGCCCTTCCGCCCGCGCAGGGCGAGCCAGGCCACCACACCGACGAGCACCGCGATCGCGACCCCCGCGCCCGCGACCCCGGCGATGATCGGCAGCGCCGACGACTCGGTCTGCTCCCGCCCGACGGCCGGATGGGCATCGTCCGCCACGGCGGGCGCGGGACCCGCACCGCCGGATTCGCCGAAGACGCCGCCCTCGGCCGCGTCGGCGTAGACGGGACCGGGCTCGGGCTCGCCCGCCACGGTGAGCTCGACGGTCACCGGGACCGGGGCGCCCTTGCGCAGCCCGGAGCCGGGCCCGACCTTGACGGCCAGGTAGTACCAACCGGGCAGCGCCTGCTCGCGCTGGTCGAAGCCGTTGCGGTTGTCGTAGCGGATGGGGACGGTGGCGATCGCCTCGGCGGAGGTGGGCAGCACCTTCTCGGAGCCGCGATAGGCGGCGGTGTCCATCTCGATCTCCTCGGCCGTCGGGGCGAACAGCCCGGTCCTGATGTTGACCGTGTCCCGGTCGCCGACGCCCTCGAAGCGCACGCGGTAGGCCAAGCCCTGTCCCCAGTCCAGGCGCACCCGGTAGTAGACGATCTCGCCGCGTTGCAACAGATCGGTGTAGCGGCCGCTGCCCGGCAGCTCGGCGGCCGTGGTGAAGGAGCCGCCGCCGATCACGGGCACCTCATGACCGGCCGGCTCGGCCATGGCCGTGACCGTCTCGGTGCGCGCGGGACCGGGATCGGTGACGGCGGACTCGAGACCGACGATCACCTCGAAGGGCAACCGCTGCGGCAGCTTCTCCGAGGTCTTGCGCCAGGTGAACGACAGGTAGTAGCGGCCGCCGCCACGGCAGGTGTCGCCGTCGCGGGGTTCCTCGGCGGCGCCCTCCCACCTCTCGACGCCGGTGAGCGCGGTGCCGCTGCTGGCGTCGGCTGCCAGCGTGGTGTCCGACGATCCGCACTCGCGGCCGTCGCGGCCGTACACCTGGCGCACCAGGGAGTTGATGTCGTCGAGGATGGACAGGCCCGACACCCGGGGGAAGGGCAGGATGCCACTGACATAGGCGGTCGCGCCCTGCGGCACGTCGACGGCGTAGTAGCGGGTCTCCCCCTTGCCGATGGTGTCGACATAGCGGCCGGCGGCCAGCACGGGAGCGGAGCCGTGATCGGGGCCGCCGGTGATCGGGGTGCCGGTGACCTCGTAGGTGCGCAGGGCGGCGGTGGTGACGCGCGGCAGCGTCCGTTCCAGAGCGGGCCCGTCGGCGGCGTCGGTGTAGGAACCCCCGGTGGCCTCGGCCAGGCAGCTCAGCTGAGCAC
>NZ_JARWRU010001083.1 GCF_029867845.1 Nocardia farcinica
CAAAGAAGACCGCGGCCAAGACGCCCCCCGCTATCAACCCGGCGGCCACGCCCACGGCCCCCACGCGCTCCCGCCGCGCGCGCGCGCCGCGCGCGACCGCCGCAGGCGCGGCGCGGGCGCACCCCCACCGCCGCTGGACCGATGACGGCCCCGGGAACCACCTGACTCCCCGGGGCCCTTCGGCCGCCGTGCGGGGCCGATCCGTCCGACCGGCAGGCGCTACGGCGCCGAACCCGGTGCGCGGATCACGAATTCACCGGTCACGATTTCACTACGGAAGCCGACAGCTTCCGATCCAGATGATCGGCGGCCACGAGCCGTCCGTCCGCGATCGAGAGCACCCACGCGCTGCCCTTGCGGTTGCGTGCTGGTGGCAGTTTCAGCCCGTCCCGCTCGGCCCACCACCGCAGCAGATCGGGGATCACTCCGCCCTGGCTGCACACCACCGGCACCGTGCCCGGGGTGACCAGTTCGGTGGCTCTGCGCCTGCCCGCCTCGGGATCGTCCCGGTAGGCCTGCTCCGAGAGCGTCGGCTCCGGCGTCACCTCCACGCCCAGCTTGTCCGCCAAGGGGCGCACCGTGTCCACGCAGCGCACCGGGGGTGCGGAATGCACCGCCGTCGGGCCGAAGGTGAGCAGGTTGGGGACCAGCGCGCGCGCCTGCTCCTGGCCCGCCTGCTCGAGTGGCCGCAGCTCGTCGGGGCCGTCGAAGCGGGCGCGCTGCCCGGCTTTGGCGTGCCGCACCAGCACCAGGGTGGCGGTGTCGGCGGGCAGCCGGGCGAAGGTGCGCACCACCTGGCGGTCCATCGGATAGGACAACTCGTCCATCACCCGGTCCAGCGGATGCCAGCCGAGTTCGTCGACTTCGGAATTGGCGTGGAATTCGCCGTCGGCGACCGATGCGGCCCAATAATCGACACGCTTGAGTTTGCGATGACCGGGAATGGGATATGTGACATATCCCAGATACCGCCCGAGCGTGCACACCAGCCCGGTCTCCTCGTGCACCTCGCGCACCGCGGCGACCATCGGGGTCTCGCCGGGGTCGAGTTTGCCCTTCGGCAGCGACCAGTCGCCGTACTTCGGCCGGTGCACCACCGCGATCTCGATCCCGCCGCCCTCGCGTGGCCGCCACACCACCGCGCCCGCGGCGTGGATGTTGGCGGTGACCTGGGGATCCCAGATCGGGCCGTCGACGGTGTAGCCAGCGTGTTCGCTCACGGCTGTTCGGGCCTCCGAAGTCGCATCATGTACTGCTGGTGGTCGCGCACCTGCCCGTCCTCGGTGTCGCTCGGCGGCGAGGCGATCCAGCTGCCGTCGGGCTGCAGCACCCAGCACCGGGTGGTGGGGTAGAGCGCGGAATCGAGCACGACGTTCAATTGCTCCTTCAGTTTCGGATCGTTGACCTTCGCCATGACCTCGACCCTGCGGTCGAGATTGCGGTGCATCATGTCGGCGCTGCCGATCCAGAACTCGTCCTGGGCCAGGAAATGCATGACGCGGGAGTGCTCGAGGAAACGGCCGAGGATCGAGCGCACCTCGATGTTCTCGCTCATGTCCGGCACGCCCGGTTTCAGGCCGCAGATGCCACGCACCACGATCTGCACCGGCACACCCGCCTGAGAGGCCCGGTAGAGCGCGTCGATGACCTGCTCGTCGACGATCGCGTTGGCCTTCAACCGGATTCGCGCCGCGACGCCCTCGCCGGCGAGTTCGATCTCGCGCTGGATTCGCTCGATGATGCCTGCGCGGACACCTTGCGGGGCAACCAGCAGATTGCGGTAGTCCGACTTTCGCGAATATCCGGTCAGCGAGTTGAACAGGTCGGTCAGATCGGCGCCGATTTCCGGTGCGGCGGTGAGCAATCCGACGTCCTCGTACAGGCGCGCGGTCTTCGGGTTGTAGTTGCCGGTGCCGATATGGCAGTACCGCCGGATCGTGGAGCCCTCGCGCCGCACCACCAGGCAGGTCTTGCAGTGGGTCTTGAGACCGATGAGCCCGTAGACCACGTGCACGCCCGCCTGTTCGAGCTTGCGGGCCCATTTGATGTTGGCCTGCTCGTCGAAGCGGGCCTTGATCTCCACCAGCGCCACCACCTGCTTGCCCGCCTCGGCGGCGTCGATGAGCGCGTTGACGATGGGGGAGTCGCCGGAGGTGCGGTACAGCGTCTGCTTGATGGCCAGCACCTGCGGGTCGGCGGCGGCCTGCTCGATGAAGCGCTGCACGCTGGTGGAGAACGAGTCGTAGGGGTGGTGCACCAACACGTCACCCTCGCGCAGCGCGGCGAAGACGTTGCGCGGGGTCTCGCGCTCGCCGAAGGCGGGCGGGGTGGCCGGGACGTAGGGGGCATCCTTGAGGCCGGGCCGGTCGACGCCGTAGACCTGCCACAGGCAGGACAGGTCGAGCAGGCCGGGCACCTGGATCACGTCGGCCGGGTCCACATCGAGTTCGCGCAGCAACAGATCGAGCATGTGCTCGGTCATGTCGTCGGAGACCTCGAGGCGCACCGGCGAACCGAAGCGGCGCCGGGCCAGTTCCCGCTCCAGCGCCTGCAGCAGATCCTCGTCGCGGTCCTCGTCGACCTCGAAGTCGGCGTTGCGGGTGATGCGGAAGGAATGGTGCTCGACCACCTCCATGCCGGGGAACAGCTGGTCCAGGTGCGCGGCGATCAGCGCCTCCATGGGCAGGAAGGCCGCGATGGAGCCGGAGGTGCGGCGCACCCGCACGAAGCGGTCGACATTGTCGGGCACCTTGACGCGGGCGAAGTGCTCGCCGCCGGTGACCGAGTCCTTCACGGTGACCGCGAGGTTGAGGCTCAGGCCGCTGATGTAGGGGAACGGGTGCGCCGGGTCGACCGCCAGCGGGGTGAGGACGGGGAAGACCTGGTCCTGGAAGTAGGCCGACTGGCGGCGCTGCTCGTCGGCGTCCAGATCGTCCCAGCCGATGATGTCGATGCCCTCGGCGGTGAGCGCGGGCAGCACCGAGTCCATGAACACCCGCGCGTGCCGGTCGGCGATCTCCTGGGTGCGCGCGGCGATGAGCGCCAGCTGCTCACTGGGCGAACGCCCGTCGGCCGAGCGCACCGACAGCCCGGTCTCGGCGCGGCGTTTGAGCCCGGCGACGCGCACCATGAAGAACTCGTCGAGATTGGAGGAGAAGATGGCGAGGAACTTCGCGCGCTCCAGCAGCGGCAGCGAGGCGTCCTCGGCCAGTGCGAGCACCCTGGCGTTGAAGTCGAGCCAGCTCAGTTCGCGATTGAGGTAGCGATCCTGCGGCAAACGCTGTGTCGCCTGGTCGGGCTGGGGCGGCGTCACGGCCGGGGGCGGCGTTGGCAGCTGCTGCTGCTTGGCGATTTCCGTAGGACTCACAGAACCGATCATCCCCTACCCGCGGTCGACCGCGCATTTCGACATGAGCACGGTCATCGCGTGGTGAGCCGGGGCACGGCGACCCCCTAGCACACTCGGCGGACGGGCTCGTGAACGTGACAGAACCAGCCGATGTCGTGCAGGACAGCGCGAGTCGACGAGCCGGCGCCCAGCGCGACCACCCGCTCGAGGTCGGCGGCGGTGTCGACGTCGAGGCGGAGACCGGGCCAGTAACCGGTGAGTTCCACCGCGCCCGCGGCGATGTGGCGGCGGGCGGAGTCGGGTCCGAAGGCGGGCGCGAGATCGCCGCCGTCGCGGACCAGCAGCGCGGCGGTGCCGGAACCGGTGTGGTCGACCACGACCGCGCGGCCGTGCGGCGGGGCGGCGGCCAGCATGCCCGCGAGCTCGGCCGGGCGC
The DNA here is from genome assembly GCF_029867845.1 of Nocardia farcinica. GTDB lineage: Bacteria > Actinomycetota > Actinomycetes > Mycobacteriales > Mycobacteriaceae > Nocardia > Nocardia farcinica_A. The sequence goes on from NZ_JARWRU010001083.1 coordinate 3,785, forward strand.
AACGCGGGCAGGTCGGCCTGCAGGACCAGCAGGTCCGCGCCGGGGTGGCTCGCGCGCACGCTCGCGGCGGCATGCGCGAGCGCGGTGTTGAGTCCGTCGGTGTGCGCGCCGGCGGCGACGACGCCCGCGCGGGCCGGTTCGTCCGGTGAGCCGAGCGGGGGCTCGGGATGGGCGGTGGCTCCGAGCGTGCCGACCAGGTCGGTGACCGCCGCGTCCGGTGTCACCACGGTGATGGAGCGGATCTGCGGCACCGCCGACGCGGCGGTGACCGTGTCGGCGAGCATGGCCAGCACCAGCCGCGCCCGGTGCGCGGCGGGCAACCGGTCGGCGAGTCGGCTCTTGGCCTGATCGAGACGCTTGACCGCGATCAGGGCGTGCACGGCGTGCGGACGCATGAGCCCAATCCTTGCATGGCATATTGGGCTGATGACGAGGGCGGCAGTACTTGGTGCGGGATCATGGGGTACCGCGTTCGCGAAGGTGTTGGCCGACGCGGGAACGGATGTGACGATCTGGGCCAGGCGGCCGGAGATCGCCGAGGCGCTGGCCACCGAGCATCGCAACCCCGCCTACCTGCCCGATGTGCGACTACCCGAGGTCGCCGCCACCCACGATCCGGTACGCGCGCTGCGCGGCGCGGAACTGGTGGTGCTCGCGGTGCCGTCGCAGTCGCTGCGGGCGAATCTGACCGAATGGCGGCCGGCGTTGCGCTCGGCGATCGACGACCACGACGCCACGCTGCTGAGCCTGGCCAAAGGCATCGAGACCGGCACGCTGCTGCGCATGAGCGAGGTCATCGCCGAGGTGACAGACGCCGAGCGCGAGCGCATCGCGGTGCTGTCCGGGCCGAACCTGGCCAAGGAGATCGCCGTGGGCCAGCCCGCGGCCACCGTGGTGGCCTGCGTCGACCAGGCGCGCGCCGAGGCGGTGCAACGGGCCTGCTACACCGGCTATTTCCGGCCCTACACCAACACCGACGTGGTGGGCTGCGAGATCGGCGGCGCCTGCAAGAACGTCATCGCGCTGGCGACCGGCATCGCCGCGGGCATGGGCCTCGGCGACAACTCCATCGCCAGCATCATCACCCGGGGGCTGGCCGAGATCATCCGGCTGGCGGTCACCCTGGGCGCGGAGCCGGTCACCCTGGCCGGGCTGGCCGGTGTCGGCGACCTGGTGGCCACCTGCACCTCGCCGCTGTCGCGCAACCGATCGTTCGGCCACGTGCTCGGCGCGGGCGGCTCGATGGAGGCCGCCCAGCAGGCTACCCATGGCCAGGTGGCCGAGGGTGTGAAGTCGTGCACATCGGTGCGGGCGCTGGCCGCCGCGCACGACGTGGAGATGCCGCTGACCGACGCCGTCCATCGGGTGTGCCACGAGGGAGTTTCGGTCAGCGAGGCGGTCGGGAGCCTGCTCGGCAGGCGTATCAAACCGGAGCGGTGACCCGAGAAGTGCGGGTACGAGCCCCCCGAACCCGCCCGGTACGGTTTTCGGCATGACGAACCGGATCAGGGTGGCGGTGGTGTTCGGCGGACGCAGCAACGAGCACGCGGTGTCGTGTGTGTCCGCGGCCAGCGTGTTGCGGCACCTCGATCCGGGCAGATTCGAGCCGGTGCCGATCGGCATCACCCCCGAGGGCGGCTGGGTGCTGGCGGATGCCGAGACGGCCGCGATCGGGCTCAGCCACGACGCGCTGCCCTCGGTCGACGCCACCGGCACCGCGCTGACGCTCACCCCCGATCCGACCAGGTCGGGCGCGCTGGTCGCGCTCGACGACGCCGGCGCCGTGCTGGGCGCGGTCGACGTGGTCTTCCCGATCCTGCACGGCCCGTTCGGTGAGGACGGCACTCTGCAGGGCATGCTCGAGCTGGCCGGGGTGCCCTATGTCGGTCCCGGCGTGCTGGCCAGCGCCGCGGGCATGGACAAGGAGTTCACCAAGAAGCTGCTCGCCGCCGAGGGGCTGCCCGTCGGCAGGCAGGTGGTGCTGCGGCCCGGCACCGCGACGCTGACCGCCGAACAGCGGGCGGACCTGGGGCTTCCGGTCTTCGTCAAGCCCGCCCGCGCCGGCTCGTCCATCGGCATCACCAAGGTCGACGACTGGAGCGGGCTGGACGCGGCCGTCGACAAGGCCAGGCAGCACGACCCGAAGGTGATCGTGGAAGCGGGCATCGTCGGTCGCGAGGTGGAGTGCGGCGTGCTCGAATTCCCGGACGGGCGGGTCGAGGCCAGCGTGATCGCCGAGATCAGGATGCCCGAAGGGGACGGCCCGCAGTTCTACGACTTCGACACCAAATACCTCGACGACGTCTGCGAATTCGACGTCCCGGCCAAGCTCGACGACGAGACCGCCGAGACGGTGCGGCAGATGGCGGTGCGGGCCTTCCGCGCGCTGGACTGCCAGGGCCTGTCGCGGGTGGATTTCTTCGTGACCGAGAACGGGCCGGTCATCAACGAGATCAACACCATGCCGGGGTTCACCGCCATCTCGATGTACCCGCGCATGTGGGAGGCCGCGGGCGTGGACTACGCGACGCTGGTGTCCACGCTCATCGAGACCGCCCTCGCCCGTGGCACCGGGCTGCGCTGACCTCCCGCTCACCCGGCACTCCCGCTCACCCGGCGCCGTGTCCGCCCGGTTCGGTTCCGGCTAGTTCGGCAAAGGGCCCGGGTCGAGTTCGCGCGGGGCCACCGTGGCCGTGACGGCGTCGGAGACCTCTTGCAGCGGAGTCGGGCCGGTGCCGTCGGGAACGGTCAGCGCGATGTAGGTCTCGCGGTCGACGGCGAACCAGGTGCTGGTCTTCGCGGTCTCCTCGCGCACCTCGAACCAGCGCACGTCGTTGACGATCTGGAGCGGGGAGGCGCGATTGAACTCCAGCGGCCGGTCAAGACCGCAGCGCAGCACGATCGGCTCGCCCTCGTCCTCGGGTTGCCAGGCCTTGGTCGCGGGCGGGGCGGGCTCGACCAGGGTGGCCACGGTGTAGTCGCCCAGTTCGTCGGGCAGGGCGGGCAGCAGGGCGGCGCAGGCCGGTCCGTCGGCGGCGGGCGCGGGCACCGGGCCGAGCGCCAGCGGCTCCCGCTCGACCGGCATGTTGCGGGCGATCACCGCGGCGACGATGATGCCTGCCACCAGGACGACGGGCAGTGCGACGGCGGTGGCGATCAGCGCGGGGGAGTAGCGCGGCTCGACGGCCTCCGTGGCGTCCTGTGCGGTGGCGTCCTGTGCGGTGGCCTCCTGCCCGGTGGCGTCCTGCCCGGTGGCGGTTTCGGACGTGGCGTCCGCCGCCGGTGTGTGCTCCGGCCGCGAGTCGTCCTCGTCCGGCCTGTCCGCCGCCATCGCCCGTCCTCTCCCGGCTCCGCGCCTGCTGTGCGCGCGGGAACCGCTGTGTCTGTGCGCGGGTGAACCGCTGTCCATCTGCCCGGACCCCTCGCGCCCGAGGGATCGCCCTCGGTGGAGTCCGGCGCCCAGCACAGGGTACCGTCGAGCCGATTGCCGCCCGCACGACCACGGGAAAGGGGCCCGGTCATCAGCGAGAGCGCCACGCCCGAGCGGCCGACACCGCTGTCGGTGGGCGAACTGGGGGAATTCGCACTCATCGACCGCATCAACGCGGGCCGCGCGCCGGGACCAGGCGTGCTGCTCGGGCCGGGCGACGACGCCGCGGTGGTGGCCGCGCCGGACGGTCGCTTCGTGGTCACCACCGACATGCTGGTGCAGGGCAGGCACTTCCGGCTCGACTGGTCCTCCCCGCGCGATATCGGGCGCAAGGCCATCGCCCAGAACGCCGCCGACGTGTACGCCATGGGCGCGGCGCCCTCGGCGTTCGTGGTGGCGCTCGGTTGCCCGGCCGACACCCCGGTCGAGCTGATCGACGGGCTCAACGACGGGATGTGGGCCGAGGCGCGGCGGGCGGGCGCCTCCATCGCGGGCGGCGATCTCGTACGCAGCCCCGAACTGGTGATCTCGGTGACCGCCTTCGGCGACCTGCGCGGACAGCCGCCGGTGACCCGATCGGGCGCCCGACCGGCCGACGTCGTGGCGGTCGCGGGCAGGCTCGGCTGGTC
>NZ_JARWRU010001084.1 GCF_029867845.1 Nocardia farcinica
CCCGGGCTTGCCCGGGGGCGCCCCCTACCTGGGGGGCGGCGTGGTCCTCGCCCGCCCCTAGGCCGCCTTTCCCGCCGGCCACCACGGCCATGATCGCCTCGGTGGCCGGCACCGCGACCGCACCGATGCCGAGGCCGATCACCACCATCTGCGCCGCGATGAGGCCGTAGCCGGTGGCGACGTCATCGATCGAGAACCAGGCGTAGGCGAGTGCCATCAGGATCAGGCCGGTGGTGACAACCGCCCTGGTGCCCACTTTCAGCACGAGTTTCCCGCCGACGACCGAGCCGATGACGATGGCCACCGCCACCGGGATCAGACGCACCCCCGCACCGAGCGGTGTGTAGTCCTTCAGGAACTGGAAGTACTGCGTCACCAGGAAGGTGAACCCGTTGAGCGTGAAAAAGGTGATGGTGATCGTCGCGCACGCCGCGGAGAACCGGAGGTTGCCGAACAGCCGCATGTCGATCATCGGGTGTTCGGTGTGCAGTTCCCTGATGACCAACGCCGTCAGCAGCGCCGCCGAGACCGCGAAAGCGAGCAGTGTCGCGCCGGCGAGCCAGCCGCGGGCGGGAGCCTCGATGATGGTGTGGACCAGCAGTCCGATACCGGCCGTGGACAGCACGAGCCCGGGGATGTCCAGACCGGGTGTCGACGGATCTCGTGAGTCCGGCACCAGCAGAACCGTCAGCACGAGGCACAGGACGCCGATCGGGACGACGACCACGAAGACACTGCCCCACCAGAAGTATTCGAGGAGCAGTCCACCCACGATCGGACCGAGCACCACGCCGATGCCCGAGACCGCCCCCCATACCGCGATGGCGCCCGCACGCTGGGCGCGCTCGGTGAACACGTTGGTCAGGATCGACAACGTCGACGGGAAGATCAGGGCGGCGCCGAGCCCCATCACCGCGCGGGCCGCGATCAACTGGCCGGTGTCGGTGCACAGGGCGCCGAGCCCGCTGGACACCGTGAAGATCAGCAGGCCGAGCAGCAACGTGTTGCGCCTGCCGAAACGATCGCCGAGACTGCCCGCGGCGAGCACCAGCGCCGCGAAGGTCAGCGCGTACGCGTCGACGATCCACTGCAACGCCGACGTGCTCGCGCCGAGATCGCGCACCAGACTGGGCAGCGCGAGGTTGACGATCATCGCATCCATGTAGATCGCGATGACACACAGACACAGAACCGCCAGCACCGGAGTGCGTTTGACCGCGGTCGTCATGGAATCGGTACCCCCGCTTCGCGTCGGGCGCTCATCGCGTTCGCGGCGAGCGTGGCCAGAAAGGACAGAGCGAGCACGTCGTTGGTGACCAGCACCGCGCCGCGGGTCAGATCGCCGATCACATGCAGTCCGCGCACCGGGGCGCCTGCCCGGTCGACGGCTTCGAACGTGGCGACGTCGATCCGCACACCGCCGTGCGGGTGCGCGGTGAGCGAGCCCTGGTCGAGCAGATGCGCCAACAGTGGCTCCCGGCGCAGGGTGGCCTCGTCGGTGGCGGCGCCGGTCGCGTTGATCACCACATCCGCCTCGATCTCGCCCTCGGCGGTTCGCACGAGGAAGTGCTCACCCGCCTGCCGGACCGCGGACAGTCCGCCCGCGACGTGCAGCTGCCCGGCGTCGATGCCGGCGAGCACCCGCCGCGCCGTGCTCAGTGGAATGGGCGCCCCGTGCACGAGCAGCGGGGTCAGCCACTCGGTGAAGAAGACCGCGCGATCCTCCTCGGCGAGCAGTTGCCAGGCAGGCAGCAGCACGGGTGAGGCGCCGTTGATCACCTGCTGCCAGCCGCGTTCGACACCCGAGGCGACCTCCGCGATCTCCGCGGCCAGCATCGTCCTGGTGGTCGGCCCGCAGTCGCGCACCTCACGCCAGTCGGGTGGCGTGGTCGACGCCGCTTCGATGTCGGCCATCAACGCGCGCCCGAAATCCTCCAGGCGCAGCGTGCCCGCCGCATAGGCGGCCGCCATACAGGCCTCCACATGCGGTACGGGCGCCACCGCCTCCGATCCACGCAGCCTCGGCAGTCTGCCCGAGCGCGACGCCAGCACGATCGGGCCACGATGACCGCGCGCGGCGAGGGTGAGGAAGGTGTCGATGGCCGTGAGCCTGGTACCGACTATCGCGATCCTGGCCTCCCGGGGAAGCTCGGGCAGACGCCAGGGATCGCCGAAATAGCCCGCTGCCCCGGCGATGGCGGGCACCGGATCCGCCTGCGCCTGCATTCCAGGGCACAGCGCGACCCGGTCGGCCTCGGCCGCGAAACCACCGGCACACTCGACCCGATGTCGTCCGTCCGCCAGTGGCAGTACGCGCACCGCGTCGTCGCGTACGACGTCCACGATGACACCCGCAGCCCGCGCCTGCCGGACGGCCTGGTCGAACATGTCGGCCACGTAGTGCCCGTACCAGCGCCGGGCGGGGAATTCCGGCACCGGGACGCCCGCCGCCTCGGCGTGGGCGGTCGTCCAGCGCAGGCACTCGTCGGGGTCGGCGGGATTCAGGCTGGATTTCGCCGCCCTGGTGTTGATCAGGTGGGTCGGTTCCGGGGTGCCGAAGGCGAGGTGTGACGCGGTGGGATCGCGATCGACGACGACATAGCGGGTGCCCGCGGCCAGCTGGGGCAGCAAGTGCCTGGCCAGCGCCGTGCCCGTCGGCCCACGGCCGATCTGCACGACGGCCGCGTCGAGGGACTTGTCCGGCGGAGGTGACGACGACATCTGTGTGCTCTCGATATCTCTGTGCGGTCGATACTTCGTCGTGTCAGGTGACGATGAGCGGTTCGCCCGCGGTGAACCGGTCCAACGGCTCGGCGATGCTCAGCCGGGACGGCGGATGGAAGGCCAGCGCCCGGCAGGCGGTGTAGCGCTGCGCGGAACTGCCGGTGAGAAACGCCACGCCCCCGAGCAGTTCGGTGGCCAGCGTCGATGTGCGTTCGATGGTGCGCTGCGCGGCGAACCGCACGTGCAGTGCCCTGGCGACGGTGTCGGCCTCACCCGCACCGTTCATGACCTCGGTGGCGACCGCCTCGATCGCCGCCATGGCCGACTCCAGCTCCCCCACCAGCAGCATTCGGTCGGCCGCCGAACCACGGCGCTGTTCGAGCACGTCGGCGACCAGTCCGCCCGCCATGCCGAGATAGCAGGCCGAGACCAGCAGTTCGAAGGTCAGCCAGCCCGCTGTCAACGCGGCGTTCAGGCTGTCGGTCCGGCCGAAGAACGACACCGAGTCGTCGGGGATCTCGACACCGTCGAGTACCACCTCGTCGGTCTCCGAGGCCGGGAACACCGGGGCGCCGTCCAGTGGACGCACCTCCAGCCCCGGTCCCGCGGCGGGGATCACGACGAGAGCGAGTTCCGGCTCGGTGGCCCCCGGCGGGGTCAGCCGCACACTGGCGGTGAGGATGTCCATCGACCGGGCCAGACTGCACGGCTTCTTGCTGCCGTACAGGCGCCACCCGCCGTCGATCCGCTCACCGCGCAGCTTCGGCTCGATGACACTCGCACCGGGCACCCCCTCGGCGAACGCGGAGGCGAGGTACAGATTCTCCGCCGCCACCAGGGCGAGCAGGGCCTCGGTGCCCGGTCCCTCCGGGATGGCCGCGACGGTGCAGGAGTGCATGTTCACCGCGATCGACAGAGAGGGCGAGTGCGCGCCGAGCAGCCGGTGGATCTGCGCGGCCTCCCACAGCGACGCGCCGAGCCCGCCCTTGTCCTTGGGAATGAGCAACCCCGGCCCACCGCACTCCCGGAACAGTGCCAGGCCCGGGCTTTCCGGCGATTCCAGCACCGAGGGCGGCAGCGCGCGCAGGCGGGCATCGAGCCCGGGGACGAACCGCTCGGCGGGTCGGAGTTCACGGGACATGAAACGCATTGAGTCCTCCGAATATCGGGTGTCGAAGCGACACGAAGGTGGGCCTCACACCACGAAGAGGTTGTCGGCCAGCATTTCGTCGAGGCACGTGTCGAAGGCGTGGGCGATCCGATCGATGTCCTCGGCGGTGTGTGCGGCGCTGATCAGGAAGCTGTGCAGCTCCGGCAAGTACACCTGGTGCTTGCGCATGTAGTAGGCGAGCGCGATGGTGGCCTTGAAGTTGCTGCCCGCCATTCGGTCGCGGTACAGGCCGGCGGCCCGATGACTGAAGTTCAGCGAGAAGATCGAATTCCTGGCATTGATCCGACAGGCGATCTCCCGACTGGCCGCCGATTCGCGCATCGCCGAGGCCAGACGCTGGGTGTTGGACTCCAGCCGATCGTAGATCTCCCGGTGGGAATCCAGATGCCGCAGCACGGCGAGACCGGCGGCACAGGTGAGGGAGTTGCCGCTGAGCGTGCCACCGGCGAACACCTTGTTCTCGTAGTCGTAGAAGGGATCCTGGGAACTCTTGGCGGTGTCGATCAGATGCGCGGCGCCGACGACGGCGCCACACGGGAGTCCGCCGCCGATGACCTTGCCCAGGCAGGTCAGGTCGGGGTGCACATCAGCCATGACCTGGACGCCGCCGTAGGCGACCCGGAAGCCGCTGACCACCTCGTCGAAGATCAGCGGAATGTCCAGCTCGGTGCACAGCGCCCGCAACGCGGTGAGGAATTCGACGTCCAGCGCCACCACGGAGGTGGGCATCGGCTCCAGGATGACGCAGGCCAGATCCTCGGCCGCCTCCCTGATCCTGGCCAGTCCGTCGATGTCGCCGTACTGCATCACCAGGGTGTTCGACACGGCGGCCGGATCGACACCCTGCGAGCCCGCCACCGGAAGCGGCCTTTCGCGGTCGCCGGAGAACCGGAACCACGAGCTCACCATGCCCTGGTCGGAGAAGCCGTGGTAGTGACCTTCGAACTTGGCCACCTTCGCGCGCCTGCGGTAGCCGCGCGCCATCCTGATGGCGAAGAGGATCGCCTCGGTCCCGGAGTTGCACAACACTGCCTTGTCGGCGGCGGGAAACG
>NZ_JARWRU010001085.1 GCF_029867845.1 Nocardia farcinica
GTTATCGGGGCGGTGTGCCCGAGGGGGGGGCGGTCGAGGGGCGGTCGCACCAGGTGCATGCCGCCAACCCGCGCCCGGGCCGTCACCTGTACGCCCGCTGCCACCCGGAGAAAGAGTGCCCGGGTCGTCATCGGCCTCCTCCCGGTGCGGTGAGCACAGCGGCCAACGGTGCGGCCAGGCCGGGCACGGCGTCGAGTTCCACGGCCACGCCGACGGCGGGACCGGCGGGGGTGTCGCGCACCGTGCGGCCGAGCCGGTCCAGCAGTTCGGTCAGTCGCGCGCCGGCCAGGTGCGGATCACCCACCGCGGCCGGTACCCGGTCGACGATCGTCGCCATGATCGGCAGCAGGTCGGCGAAGTACTGCTCGGCGGTGGTGAATGTCCGGGTGACCTCGGGCAGCAGCTGGAACTGGATGCCGTCGAACATCTCCCGGAAGCGGGCCATGTTCTCCGGTTCGGAGAAGTACTCGTTGCGGTAGGCCGCCTCCAGCAGGTCCAGACCACCGGTGAGCATGGGTGGCAGGCCCGCCAGCGCGGAGCCGTACTGCCGCAGCAGGAACGACGGCGGCAGTTGCCTGGTCTCCACGTAGGCGCGGGCGGTCGCGCCGATCGCCTCGAACAGCGGTGTGAAGGCGCCGATGTCGCGGGAGACGGTGCCGAGCAGTTCCGCCAGGCGCGGGGTGAGCACCTGATCGGTGAGCAGGCCGGTCGAGGTGAGCAGCGACGACAGAGTGGCATCGCGGACCCGGTCCGGCGCCTCGGTGAGATCGATGGTGGCGCCGTCGGTCAACTCCGCGCCTCCTGGCCGCGAGCGCAACTGCAGGGTGGTGATGCCGAACAGATTGCCTGGCGCGTAGTCGAGGGCCACCGCATCGGTCAGCCCGAACAGTTGTGTGCTGTCGAGGGCGAGTTCGATGCTCTTGCGGCCCGGTTCCGCCGCGGTGATCGACACGACCGAACCGATCCGCACCCCGTCGAGCCGGACATCGGTGCCTGCCTCCACGCCGACGCCCACCCGGCCGGTGACCAGCTCGACACGGATCTCGTGCGCCGGTGGCGATTCGGGATACACCCGCCAGGCGAAGCAGGCGGCGAGCGCGGCGAGCACCGCGCACAGGCCGATGACGCGGGCGCGGCGCGGCCCGACCTCGGCGCCGGAGAGCAGATAGGCAGGCATGCGGCATCACCCGGTGAACGTGATCGGGGACTGGAAGCCCCACAGCAGGATCGTGGCGACCATGTCCAGCGCGATGATCGACACCAGGCTGGCGCGGATGGCGCGACCGGAGCCGACGCCGACGCCCTCCGGTCCGCCGGTGGCGAAATAGCCCTGGTAGCCGTGGATGAGCACCACCGCGATGGCGAAGACGGTCACCTTGATGGTCGCGGCGACGACATCCCAGCTGAGCACGAACTGATCGAAGTAATGGTCGTAGGTGCCGCTCGGCGTGCCGTGGAAGACCGTGACCACCACCTCGCAGGACAGATAGCTCAGGATCAGCGCCACCACGAAAGCCGGTGCCACGGCCACGATTCCGGCGATCACCCGGGTCGTCACGACGAACGGCACCGAGCGGATGCCCAGTGACTCCAGTGCGTCGATCTCCTCGGAGATGCGCATGGAACCGATCTCGGCGGTCATCCGGCAGCCCGCCTGGGCGGCGAAACCCACGCCCGCCGCGATCGGGGCGAGTTCGCGGGTGATGCCGAACGCGGAAATCAGGCCGCTGAGCTGACCCATCGACAGCAGGTTCAGCGCGCTGTAGGCCTCGATGCCGATGGAGGCCCCCATCGCCGCGCCGAGCAGCAGCATGAGTGGCACCACCCCGCCGCCGATGATCACCGAGCCGCGCCCCCAGGTCATGTCGGTGACCACCAGCATGGTCTGACGCCGGTAGCGGCGCAGCGTGTAGGGCACCGAGGACAGCACCTGCCAGCAGAATCCGAGGGCGAAGCCGAGCGCGTCGATCGGCTCCAGCACCCGCATCCGGCGCAGCTTGCCGACCCACTGGAAGCCGGGCGGGAAATAGGCGGCCGCGGGCATCAGGCCATCCTGACCGGCAGGAACATGGTGACCACCTGGGTGATGACGGTGTTGAGCACCGCCACCGCAGCCACCGACATGACCGCCGCGGCGTTCACCCCGTCGGCCACCCCGCGCGGGCCGCCCTTGGCCTCGAGGCCGCGCTGGCAGGCCACCACCACCACCAGGAATCCGAAGATCATCGCCTTGAGCAGGGAGACCCAGATGTCGACCGGGGTGGTGAACGAGCCGAAGGACGACCAGTAGCTGCCCGGCGTCACATCCAGGGCGGCCACCGCCACCACGAACCCGGCCGCGATGCCCATGACGATGATGAGGATGTTCAGCAGCGGCGCGACCAGCATCATGGCCGCGATGCGGGGCACCACCAGCCGCTGGATCGGGTCCACGCCCATCACCCGCAGCGCGTCGACCTCCTCGCGGATGGTGCGCGCCCCGAGGTCGGCGGCGATGGCGGCCGCGCCCGCACCGCCGAGCAGCATGGCCGCCGCCATCGGCGCGCCCTGCTTGATCACCCCGAGACCGCCGGCCGCGCCGATCATGGTGTCGGCGCCGAGCTGGGAGACGATATTGCCGACCTGCGCGGAGAGAATGACTCCGAACGGAATCGCCATCAGCACCGCGGGAATCGCGGTGACGGTGATGAGAAACCATGCCTGGCCGAGGGTTTCGCGGATCTGGAAGCGCAGCCGCAGCGCGTCGAGCACGCCGATGCGAATCGCGCCCGCTCCGATACGCAGCGCGCGGCCCAGGGTGGCGATGCTGCTCAGCACCGTTTCGGCGAAATTGCGGCGGAGGATCGCACCGTTGGCGGACCACGATTCGACCGGCCTCATCGATACCCTCGTCATTAGATGAACAATGCTCCAGACCTATGCCTAGACAGCTGTCCGAACGCTACTACAAGGCTGCGGGGAGCGGCGGGGGAATCGATGACATTCTCGGCGCGGGCGAATTCGGTGGAGCGAATTTCGCGAATATCGGCCGCACGCCGGGGCGGACACGCATCCCCCCCGGCGCCGGTGTGTCGGTCCGGGGCGGATGCTGCGGGCGTTCCACCACCTGCCGGGCGGATCGAAACGGTTCGCCCGGCAGGGCGAATTCAGGAAATGGCGTCCTCGATCCACTTCTCCAGGTCCGGGAGGTCGCGACGCGCGACACCGGTGAAGGAGGGCTCGCGCTTCTCCAGGAACGCGCCGATGCCCTCGGCGATGTCCTTGGAGCGCAGCGCGTGCGGGATGGTCTTCTTGTCGAACCGGAACGCGGCCTCCGGGCTGCCCTCGGCGGTCATGGCGACCAGGCCGCGGCGGATGACCGCGGCCGAGCCGGGGGCGATCTCGGTGGCGATCTCGCGGGCGAGGGCGTAGGCGGCGTCGAGCACCTGCTCGCGCGGGTGCAGGCTGGTGACCAGGCCCGCGGCCAGCGCCTCGTCGGCCTCGATCAGCCGTCCGGTGAGCATCCACTCCTTGGCCTTGGCCAGGCCGACCAGTTGCGGCAGGTACCACAGCGAACCGGCCTCCGGCGCGAGACCGCGGCGGCCGAAGACGAACCCGAAGCGGGCGTCGTCGGCGGCGACTCGGAAATCCGCGGGCAGGGTCATGGTGATCCCGACGCCGACGGCCGGGCCGTTGAGTGCGGCGATGACCGGTTTCCGCGCGTTCGTCATGGGGCGGGGGGCGCCCCGGGGGCCCGCCCCCCACACCCGGCGGGGGAAGAGGTCCAGCCCCCCCCCCGCCCCC
>NZ_JARWRU010001086.1 GCF_029867845.1 Nocardia farcinica
ACACCACCCTCCCCCCCCCTCCCTTATTTTTTTTAAAAACCCCCCCCCCATCTCCCCCCCCCCCCCCCCCCCCCCCCCCCCCCCCCCCCCGGGGGGGGGCCCCCCCCCCCCCCCCCCCCCCCCCCCCCCCCCCCGCCCTGCGGCGCCGGCGCCCGCCCCCACGACGAGCGACACCTCGGCGGCGGTAACCGCGCCGGGTGAATCCGGCGCGCGGGACACCACAGCGCCCGCGGCGCACGACACCACAGCGCCCGCGGCGCACGACGGAACAGCGCCCCCGGCGCGGGATTCAGCGCCTGCTGGCCCTGCGGTAGCCGATGGCGGCGGGAACGGCGCAGAGCAGGACGGCGCCGAGGGACCAGGCCAGGATGAGGGTGAGAGGACGGGCAAGCGGCCCGCCGAGGGCTAGCGCCTTCATCGTGTCGACCGCGGCCGACATGGGCTGATTGCGCACGATCGGCTGGATCCATTCCGGGAAGGCGATCAGCGGCACGAATCCGGTGCTGAAGAACATCAACAGGGTGCTGAGGATCGTGATGCCCTCGACCAGCACGGTTCTGGCGGTGAACACCGCGACGGCGGTCACGAGGGTCGCGAAGGCAAGACCGAAGAGCACCGGCACGCCGACGAACGCCAGCGCGGGCAGCAGTCCCTGCCGGAAGCGGAAGCCGAGCAGGTAGCCGACCAGCACCACCACCAGCGTGCCTGCGAGGATGCGGCAGCCCTCGGCGAGCACGCGCGCGATCAGCCCGGACGCCCGGTGCACCGGCAGCACCCAGAAGCGGGCCAGCAGCCCGGCCTCGCGTTCACGGCCGAGCATGACCCCGGCGGTGACCGCGCCGGACAGCGCTCCCACCGAGGCCACCATGGGCACCGACCCGAACAGCGCGTCCTCGCCGGTGAACCGCTCGATCTGCCCGCCGACCACGATGTCGAGCATCAGCAGCAGCAGGCACGGGATGACGAGGGTCTCCAGCAGCGCCACCGGGTTGCGCAGCCAGCGCAGCAGCAGCCGCTGGGTCTGCACCGAGACGTTGGAGACCAGCGTGGCCGCCGAGTTCTCCGCGCGCGGAGCGCCTTCGGCCGCTGTGGTCAGTGCGGTCACCATCTAGGACCTCCGAATCGCGAAGCGGACGGCGAACGGCAGGGCCAGCACCACGATGGCCCCGATCCACAGCAGGGCGGGCGTCATGGTGGCCCAGTCGGCCACCCCGGCATTGCCCTGGTTGTCCCCGGCCAGCGCCCGCAGCGCGGTGGCGAACTGCGAGACCGGCTGGTTGCGCACGAACGGCTGCACCCAGTCCGGGAACTGAGCGGCGGGCGCGATGCCGGTGGAGAGCATGCCGAGGATCAACGGCGGCAGCAGCAGCGCCTGGGTGGTGGTCTCCGGGCTCTTGGAGGCGGTGCCGATGACGTCGGCGCCGAGGGTGAAGGCCACTCCGATGAGCAGGCCGAGCCCGACGAAGCCCATGGTGTGCGCCCAGTCCTGCGCGAACCGGAAACCGATGACGTGCCCGCAGGTCAGGGCGGCGGCCTGGGCGATGAGCAGCCGGACCACATTGCCCGCCATCCGCGCCGAGAACGGCACCAGCCGCCCCACCGGCATGGCGGCGAAGCGGCGGTCGAGCCCGGACACCGCGTCGGTGGCCGAGCGCAGGGCCGCGCCGATGGCGGTGAAGGCCGCCGCCTGCAACACCACCAGCGGCATCATGAACTGGGCGTAGCTGCTGAATCCCAGCCCGGAGAAACTCATCACGGTCTTCAGCGGGATGTAGAAACTCGCGGTGAAGGCGGCGGGCGCGAGCACCGAGGTCAGGATCTCGCCGGTCTTGATCGCGGGGACGAGCATGCGGATGGTCAGCACCCACCACTGCCACAACCGCACCGGCGCGGCGCGCAGATCGGTCAGCCACGCACCGCTGTGCGGGCCCGCGGCCACGAGGGCCGGGCGGGCGCTCACGCCGGGACCTCGCTGTCCACGAAAGCCTCGGCCGGGTGCCCGGTCAGGTGCAGGAACACCTCGTCGAGGGAGGGCCTGCGCAGGGCGATGTCGACCAGTTCGACGCCTGCGGCGTCGAGCCTGCGCAGCGCCTCGGCGAGGGTCTTCGCGCCGTCCGGGGCGGGGATGGCCAGCCGGTCGGCGTCGGGCGCGAGTGCGGCCGGGCTCTCCGGCGGCAGCAGCGGGCCGAGCGCGGTGACGATGGCGGGCAGGTCCTCGAGCCGCAGCGGCACCACCTCGCAGTAGCTGCCGCCGGTGCGTGCCTTGAGTTCGTCGGCGGTGCCCTCCGCGATGACCCGGCCGTGGTCGATGACGATGATCCGGTCGCACAGCGCGTCGGCCTCTTCCAGGTACTGCGTGGTGAGCAGGGTGGTGATGCCGTGCTCGCGGAAGCCGCCGACCAGATCCCACACGCCCTGGCGGCTGCGCGGGTCGAGGCCGGTGGTCGGCTCGTCGAGGAAGACCACCTCGGGGCGGACGACCAGGCCGCAGGCGATGTCGATGCGACGGCGCATACCGCCTGAGTAGGTGCCGACGCGACGATCGGCGGCGCCGGTGAGGTCGAATTCCACGAGCAGTTCCCGCGCCCTGGCCCGCGCGGTCCGCTTGCGCAGGCCGAGCAGCCTGCCGAACATGACCAGATTCTCGTAGCCGGTGAGCATGTCGTCGAGGGCGGCGAACTGGCCGGTGAGCATGATGCGGCGGCGCACCTCGGCGGGTTCGGCGACCACGTCGTATCCGGCCACGGCGGCGCGTCCCCGGTCCGGGGTGACCAGCGTGGACAGGATGTTGACCGTGGTGGTCTTGCCCGCGCCGTTGGGGCCGAGGATGCCGAGCACCTCCCCCTGGGCGGCGGCGAAGTCGACGCCGCGCAGGGCACGGACCTCGCCGAAGGACTTCTCGACGCCTTCGACCACAACCGCTGGTTCGTTCACTGGGTGCCTCCAAGGTGCCGGTCGAGCTGCCGGGCGATCTCCGGCAGGATGTGCGGGGCGGTCAGCTCGTCGTGGGTGGCCTCGATGTCGTGGGTGGTGATCGGGCCGGTGATGTAGGGCGCCCAGCCCTCGGGTCCGAACTCGCCCTCGATGTCCGGGGAGGGCACGGTGGCGCGGAAGTAGACGGCCGGGCCGTGGTAGACCGGGCGCCGGTAGCCGGTGCGGGTGCGGGCGGAGGCGTTGTAGGAGGCGGCCATCCTGGTGAGGGTGTCCGCGTCGAGCAACCGCGCCCCGCCCATGCGAGCGGCGATGTGGTCGGCGGCCTCCCGCGCGGTGGCGGTCTCGGGGATGTCGTCGATGCCGAAGACCGAGCCGAAGGTGTGCGCGAACTTCCCCGGGGTCAAAGGTTCGATGCTGTCGCCGTCGATGTCGCCGCTGTCGGCGTCGAGCAGGGCGAGCACACCGACCCGCTGCCCCTCGCGCTCGAGCCGCGCGGCCATGGCGTGGGCGATGAGCCCGCCGAAGGACCAGCCGAGCAGGTGGTACGGCCCCTGCGGCTGCACCGCCCTGATCTCGGCGACGTACCGGCGGGCGAACTCCTCGATGCTGGTCGCCGAGGGCTCCGTGCCGCTCAGGTCGGGCGCCTGGAGGCCGTGGATCGGGCGGCCGGGCGCCAGCGCCTCGGCCAGGCCGAGATAGGTCCAGGCCATGCCGGACGACGGGTGCACGCAGAACAGGGCGGGCTCGGCGCCCTCGGTGCGGATGGGCAGCAGCACGTCGAGGCCGAGTCCGGGCGGGGCGCTCGGCGGGGCGGCGGCCGCATCGGCGGCGGCGCGTTCGGCGGCGGCGCGGCGTTCCTCCTCCCCGGCCCGCCTGCCCTCCGGGGTGTGCGCGAATCGGGCCAGCTCGGTGAGGAATTCGACCCACAGCCCGGCCAGTTCGGCCACGTCGGCCCGGTCGAGCAGGGTGGCGGGGAAGCCGAAGCTCGCCCGCAGGCGGTCGCCGGTGACGACCGCGTTGACGTCGACCTCGACCTGGGCGGGCACGCTCGGGTGCTCGGCGGCGGGCAGATCGCCCAGGTCCTCGGCGGGCAGCCAGCCGAGACCTTCCAGTCCGGCGGGGATATCGCCGGTTGAGTAACGGCCGAGGTAGTTGAAGGCCACCCGGCCCGGCAGCGCGCGCGGAAGATTCCGCGCGGTCTCGGGATTCAGATGGCGCAGCAGGCCGAAGCCGATGCCCTTGTCCGGGACGGCGCGCAGCTGGTGCTTCACCGCGCGCACGGCCGCGCCGAGCCCGGCCGGGTCGCCGACGTCGCCGGGGCGCAGGCGCACCGGGTGGATGGTGGTGAACCAGCCGATGGTGCGCGACAGGTCGGCGCCGGGGATCACCTCCTCCTGGCGGCCGTGACCCTCCAGCCGGACCAGCACGTCAGCGGTGTCGGTGTCGCGGCGGGCCCGCCAGGTGCGCACCGCACAGGCCAGCGCGGTGAGCAGGCCGTCCTCGGCGCCGCCGTCGAACAGGGCGGGCAGGGTGGTGAGCAGATCGGCGGTGACCTGTTCGGGCAGCTCCACCTCGACCTGGTCGAGCGTGCCCGCGGTGTCGACGGCGGGGTCGAGTTCGCGCGCGCCGAAGCCGGGATCGGGGCCGTCGAGCACGGCGCGCCAGAAGTCGAGTTCGGCGGCGCGCCTCGGGCTGCGGGCGTGCTCGGCCAGCGCGTGCGCCCAGCGCCGCATCGAGGTGCCGGTGTCGGCGAGCACCGGGCGGTTGCCGGTGGAGACCTGCGCCCAGGCGGCCATCAGGTCGGGCACCAGGATGCGCCAGGACACACCGTCGATCACCAGGTGGTGGGCCACCACGATCAACCGGCCGGTGCGCGGGCGCGCCCCGGCGACGCCGACCGGATCGAGCCAGACGAAGCGCAGCACCGCGCCGTCGGCGGGGTCGAGGCTGTCGAGGGCGGCCTCGAGCTCGGTGACGGCGAATTCGCGCAGGTCCACCGGGTCGGCGGCGGCGGGAAACTCCACCCGGCGCACCAGCGCGCTCACGTCCACCTCGTCGGCGGGACGGGTCTCCAGCCGCCAGCGCGCGCCGTCGCGGAACAGCCTGGCGCGCAGCATGTCGTGGCGTTCCAGCACGGCGGCCAGAGTGGCGGTGAGCCCGTCGGCGTCGATGCCCGCCGGCAGTTCCAGCACCGCGGTCTGGGCGAAGCGGTCGAAGTCGCCGCCGCGCTCGATCAGGTAGCGCACGATCGGCGTCAGCGGCATCTCGCCGACGCCGCCACCCGGCAGTTCCGCCAGCGTGACCGCGACCCCGGCCCGGTCGGCGACCGCGGCCAGCGCGCCGACGGTGCGGTGCTCGAACACCTGCACCGGGGTGATGGTCAGGCCCGCCGCCTTGGCCCGCGAGACCAGCTGGATGGCCAGGATGCTGTCGCCGCCGAGGGCGAAGAAGGAGTCGGTGACGCCGACCCGGTCGCGGCCGAGCAGATCGGCCACGATGCCTGCCAGCGTCTGTTCGGTCGCCGTGACCGGGGCGATGTATTCGCCCTCCGCAGGGCCGAACACCGGGGCGGGCAGCGCCTTGCGGTCGAGCTTGCCGACCGCGTCGCGCGGGATGGCGTCGAGCACCACGAAGGCGGCGGGAACCATGTGCGCGGGCAGGCTCGCCGCGGCGTGCTCGCGGACGGCGGCCACATCGATCGCCGCGCCGGGCTCGGCCACCAGATAGGCGGCCAGCGCGGTGCCGCCGCCCGGTCCGGGAACGCCGAGGGTGAGGGCGAATTCGACGCCCGGCGCGGCGGTGAGGACGGTGTCGATCTCGCCGAGTTCCACGCGCTGGCCGCGCACCTTCACCTGGAAGTCGGTGCGGCCGAGGTATTCCAGCTCGCCGGTGCGGGTCCAGCGCACCAGGTCGCCGGTGCGGTACATGCGCTCGCCCGGCGCGCCGTAGGGGTCGGCGACGAAACGGGTGGCGTTCAGTTCCGGCCTGCCGTGGTAGCCGCGCGCCAGCGCCGGACCGGACAGGTACAGCTCGCCCGGCACGCCGGTGGGCACCGGCCGCAACCGCGCGTCCAGCACCAGCACGCCCGTTCCCCGGATCGGCCCGCCGATGGTCACGGGCGTGCCGGCGACCAGCGGCGCGGCGGTGGCCCAGATGGTGGATTCGGTGGGGCCGTAGAGGTTCAGCATGGTGCGCCCGCGCGCCCAGCGCCGCACCAGGTCCGCGCCGATCGCCTCGCCCGCCACCGCGAGCACCCGCACCGAGGGCACCGCTTCCGGGTCGAGGGTCGCCAGCGCCGAGGGGGTGATGACCATGTGCGTCACCCCCTGCTCGGCGATCAGCTCCGCCAGCGGCGCCCCGCCGTACACGTCCGGCGGTGCCACCACGCCTGCGCCGCCGGCTCCGAAGGCCATGAGCGCCTCGAACACCGAGGCGTCGAAGCTCGGCGAGGCCACTTGGAGGACGCGGGCGTGCTCGTCGAGCCGCAGGGTCTCCCGCTGCGCGGCGACCAGATCGGCGAGGCCACGGTGGGTGACGGTGACGCCCTTGGGGGTTCCGGTCGAGCCGGAGGTGTAGATCATCCACGCGGGCAGGTCGGGGCGCGGGGCGGTCCCGTCGGCCGGTCGGTCGCCGGGGGCCGCGGGGCCGTCGGCCGCACTGTCGCCGGTGGCTTCGTCGAGGACGATCCACCGGGCCGCGCCGGGGAGGGTCTCGGCGTGTGCGGCGAGGGTGAGGCCGAGGGTGGCGCCGGAATCGGTGAGCATGTGCTCGACGCGCTCCGCCGGGTACTTCGGGTCGACCGGGAGGAAGGCCGCGCCCGTACGGGCGACGGCCCACAGGGCGATGAGCAGGTCGGCGCCGCGGGCGAGCCCGAGGGCGACGACCGTTTCCCGGCCTGCGCCCGCACCGGCCAGCCGGGCCGCGAGCCGGGCCGCGCGGCGGTCCAGCTCGCGATAGGTGAGGGTGTGTCCGTCGGCGACCACGGCGGGGCGGTCGGGGTGCGCGGCGGCGGTCGTGGCGAGAAGCTCGGGCAGCGTGACGGTTTCGCGACTCCGCGGGCCGCGGGCCGGGACGAGGTGGCGTTCCTCGGGCAGGAGCAGGTCGAGATCGCCGACGCGGGCGGCCGGGTCGGCGAGTGCGGCGTCGAGCAGAGCCGTCCAGCGACGGGCCACGGCCTCGGCGGTGGCGGGGTCGAACAGGTCGGTGGCGTAGGTCAGCACCGCCTCCAGGCCTGCCGGTTCGCCGTTCTCGGATCGTTCCCGAAGGTCGAGGGCCAGGTCGAACTGGGTGGCGTCGCGATCGAGGTCTTCCACGGCGATGCGGAGGCCGGGCAGCTCCAGGACCGGGTCGACGAAGTTCTGCAAGGACAGGGTGGACTGGAAGATCGGGTGGTGGGCGGTGGAGCGCGGCGGGTCCAGGTGCTGGACCAGGCGCTCGAACGGGACGTCGGCGTTGGCGAAGGCGGCCAGGTCGCCCGCGCGGACGTCGGCGAGCAGCTCGCGGAAGCCGCGCTGCGGGTCGACGGCCGTGCGCAGGGCGAGGGTGTTGACGAACATGCCGACCATGCCGTCCAGCGCGGCCTCGCCGCGCCCGGCCACCGCGGTGCCGATCACCACATCGCTCGTGTTGCCGAGCCGCGACAGCAGCACCGCGAAGGCGGCGTGCGCGACCATGAACAGGCTCGCGCCGGACTCGGCGGCCAGCTGTGCCATCCGCCGGTGCAGCGCGGCCGGGACGGTGAACGACAGGTCGGCGCCGCGCAGGGACTGCACCGCGGGGCGGGGGCGGTCCGCGGCCGGTTCCAGCGATTCCGGTGCGCCTGCCAGGGTTTCGGTCCAGAAGGCGAGCTGCCGCGCGGCCGGCGAGTCCGGGTCGTCCTCCGCGCCGAGCAGCTCCCGATGCCACAGCGCGTAATCGGCGTAGTGGACGGGCAGCTCGGGCAGCTCGGCCGCCCGGCCCGCCGCCTCGGCGGCGTAGGCGGCGACCAGATCGGCCGCCAGCGGGGCCATCGAGGCGCCGTCGGCGCTGATGTGGTGCACCACCAGCACGATCACGTGCTCCGGCGCGGCGCCGTTGCCCGCCGTGGTGTCGAGGGGCGCTTCGGCACCCGCCGTCGCGGTGCCCTGGTTCAGTCGCAGCAACCGGGCGCGCAGCGGCGGGTCGGTGGTCAGGTCGAAACCGCGGCCCGCGATCTCGGCGACGGCGGCGCGCAGGGGCGCCCCGTCGGCGACTTCCTCCACCGGCAGGTCCGGCACGGCGTGTTCGGCGTCGATGACCACCTGGCGCGGTCCCTCGGCGTCGGCCGGATAGACGGTGCGCAGGCTCTCGTGCCTGCGGACAACGGCGACCAGGGCCCGGCGCATGGCGTCGGTGTCGAGAGCGCCGGTCAGGCGCAGGGCCACGGCGATGTTGTAGGCGGGCGAGCCAGGTTCGAGGCGGTTGAGCACCCACATGCGCTGCTGCGCCGGAGAGAGCGGCACCCGGTCGGGGCGGGGGCGGGGGCCGAGGGCGAAGCGGGCCCGCTCCCCCGGTGCGGCGGGCACCACCCGGCTGGCGAGCTGGGCCGGGGTCGGGGCGTCGAACAGGTCGCGCAGGGCGATCCTCGCGCCGAGGGCGGCATCGACGCGGGCCACCACCTTGGTGGCGCTGAGCGAATTGCCGCCCAGGTCGAAGAAGGAGTGGTCGATGCTGACCCGCTCCAGGCCGAGCACCTCGGCGAAGATCTCGGCCACCGCCCGCTCCACCGGGGTGCGCGGGGCGAGATAGGGGCGGGCGGACGGCGAGAAGTCCGGCTGCGGGAGGGCTTTGCGGTCCAGCTTGCCGACGGGGGTGAGCGGCAGGTCGTCGAGTTCGACGACGACGGCGGGCACCATGTAGCCGGGCAGGGCCGCGGCCACACGGGTGCGCAGCCGCTCGGTGTCCAGGCGCGGGCCGGTGTCCCCGGGCGAGCGGTCGGCGGCGAGGACGTAGGAGACGAGCACGGTCTCCCCGGACGGTCCCGGGCAGCCGAGGGTGGCGGCGTACTCGACCTCGTCGTCGGCGGTGAGCACGGCGTCGATCTCGCCGAGTTCGATGCGCAGGCCGCGGATCTTCACCTGGAAGTCGCTGCGCCCCAGGTATTCCAGCTCGAGACCACGCTCGCCGGACACCCAGCGCACCATGTCGCCGGTGCGGTACATGCGCTGCCCCGGCGCGCCCCACGGATCGGCCACGAAACGGGCGGCGGTGAGGGCGAACCGGTTGAAGTAGCCGCGCGCGATGGCCGGGCCCGCCAGGTACAGCCCGCCCTCCACGCCGACCGGGACGGGCCGCAGCCACTGGTCGAGCACCAGCGCCGCCGCGCCACGGATGGGGCCGCCGATGGTGACCCGCTCCCCCGCCCGCAGCTCGCCCGGCCCGGTCGCCCAGATGCTGAACTCGGTGGGGCCGTACAGGTTCAGCAACCGCCTGCCGGGCGACCACTGGACGGTCAGCTCCGGCCCGGACGCCTCGCCAGCGACGGCGAGCACCCGCAGGTCGGGCAGCCGGTCCGGGTTCATGGTGGCCAGCACCGACGGCGTGATGACGGCATGGCTGACCCGCTGCTCGCGCAGCAGCCGTTTCAGTTCCGCGCCGCCGTAGACCTCCGGCGGCGAGATCACCAGGGTGCCGCCCGCGGCGTGCGCGGACAGCATCTCGAACACCGAGGCGTCGAAGCTCGGCGAGGCGACCTGCAGGGCGCGGGCGGTGGCGTCCAGTTCCAGCGATTCGTGTTGCGCGGCCACCAGATCGGCGATGCCGCGATGGCCGAGCAACACCGCCTTCGGCTTGCCGGTGGAGCCGGAGGTGTAGATCAGGTAGGCAACCTGGTCGAGGCGGATGGCGCCGCCGCGCTCGTGGTCGGTGATCGGGTCGTCGGGCACGGTCATCACGCGCCGGATGGTGTTCAGGTCGTCCAGCAGCAGCCAGTCGATGGTGCCGGGCAGGGTCTCGCCGGTGGCGCGCACGGTGACGCCGATGGGCGCTTTCGAGTCGGTGAGGATGTGCTCGATGCGCTCGACCGGGTGGTTGGGGTCGAGCGGGGCGAAGGCGGCGCCGGTCTTGACCAGCGCCCACACCGCCACCACGGATTCCACCGAGCGGGTCAGCGCGAGCACGACGAAGACCTCGGCGCCGATGCCGCGGCGCAGCAGCACCCGGGCGAACCGGTTGGACCAGGCGTCGAGTTCGCGATAGGTCATGGTGTCCTCGCCGGCGCGCACCGCGACGGCGTCGGGGTCGAGCGCGGCCGCGGCGGTGAGGATCTCCGGCAGCGTGCGGGCGGGCACGGAGGCGGGTCCGCGCACCGGCAGCAGCGCGGCGCGCTCGCCCGGATCGCAGTGCTGCAGGGCGGCCACCCGGTGGCCGGGGTGCGCGGCGATCTGCTCGAGCAGGCCGACGAAGCGGTCGAGCAGCTGCCGGGCCCGCGCCTCGGGCAGATGGTCGGCCATGTACTTGATCGACAGCCGCAACCGGTCGCCCGGGTCCCCCGGCTCGCCGTGCAACGGGACGACCATGAGGTTCAGCGGGTACGGGGTGGCGTCGGTGCCAGAGACGTCGAGCACCCGCATGCCCGCGATGTCCAGGGACTGCGAGAGTGCCTCGCGGTCGATCGGGTAGGACTCGAAGACGGTGAGGGTGTCGAACAGTTCGGGCAGCCCGACCGCCTCGTGGATGGCGGCCAGCCCCACGTGCTGGTGGTCGAGCAGCGCGGCCTGTTCGGCCTGCACCCTGGCCAGCAGGTCCGACACCCGCTCGTGCGGGTCGAGCCGCACCCGCACCGGCAGGGTGTTGATGAACAGGCCGACCATCTCCTCCACCCCGGGCAGGTCCGGCGGACGGCCGGAGACGGTACCGCCGAACACCACATCGGTGCGGCCGGTCAGCATGGCCAGCAGCAGCGCCCAGGCCGACTGCACGGCCACGTTCACCGTGGCGCCCGCCGCGCGGGTGGTGGCCTCCAACCGGGCGACGGCGGTCGCGGGCAGATCCACCGAGACGGTGCCGGACTCGGTGGAGCGGATGCCCGCCAGCGTGGGCACCGCGCGGGTGGGGGCGTCGACGCCCGCCAGCGCCTGCCGCCAGGCCGCCACCGTGTCGGCGCCGTCGGCGCCCGCCCGCTGCCGTTCGGCGAGCCAGGCCAGGAAGCCGCGATAGGACGGGGCCGGGTCGAGCACCTCGGCGGGCCGCGCGCCCACGCCCGCGGCGATGTAGACGGTGAGCAGCTCGCGCACCAGCAGCGGGGTGGACCAGCCGTCGAGCACCAGGTGGTGATTGGTCATGAGCAGCGTGTACAGCTCGTCGGCCTCGCGGATGAGCTGGAAGCGCAGCAGCGGTGGGCGGGTCAGGTCGAAGCGGGTGTTGGCGTCGACGGCCAGCAGGCGGTCGCGTTCGCGGGCGGCGTCGGCGTGGGACAGGCCGGTGAGATCGGTGTCGCGCCAGTCCACCTCGGCGTCGGCGAGCACCAGCTGACGCGGGCCGTCCGGGGTCTCGACGAAGGCGACCCGCAGGTTCTCGTGCCGGTCGACCAGCACCTGCGCGGCCTGCCTGAGCCGCCGGGCGTCGACCCGGCCCGCCAGCGCCAGCCGGGTCTGCACGGTGTAACCGTCGGCGGTGTCGGTGTCGTAGCGCGCGTGGAACAGCAGGCCGTACTGGAGCGGAGACAGCGGCCACACCTGGTCCAGATCCGGGTATGCGCGCTCCCAGGCGTCGATCTCGGCCTGGGTGACGGTGGTGAGCGGGAAGTCCGAGGGGGTGTGCCCGCCCGCGCCCGGCAGGTTCGCGTGCCCGGCGAGCGCCGCCAGCGCCGCCGCCCAGTGTCCGGCCAGCTCGGCGAGATCGTCGGCGTCGAGGATCTCCCTGGCGTAGGTCCAGGTGACGTCGAGCCCGTCGCCGCCGAGGATGGCGTTGATGTCGACGACCGCGGGCAGCGGGGCGCTGTCGTCGGTGGTCGAGGCGAATCGCCTCGGCGTCCAGTGGTGCTCGCCCGCCTCGGCGGTGACGCGGCCGAGGTAGTTGAACGCGATCTGCGGTTGCCCGCCGGTGGCGAGCACCGGTGCGGTGTCGGGGTTCAGGTGGCGCAGCATGCCGTAGCCGATGCCCTTGTCCGGCACGGCGCGCACCTGTTCCTTGATCGCCCGCACCGCCGCACCGGCCGCCGGGCCGCCCGCGAACGCCTCGTCGAGGTCGATGCCGGTCAGGTCGAGGGCCAGCGGGTGCACGGTGGTGAACCAGCCGACCGTGCGCGCCAGATCCGCGCCGGGCAGCACCGATTCCTCGCGGCCGTGGCCCTCCAGGGTCACCACGACGCGGGTGCGGGCGCGCCAGCGGCCGACGGCCATGGCCAGCGCGGCCAGCAGGACGTCGTCGGCGCCGCAGTGGAACAGCGCGGGCAGGGCGTCGACCACCGTGCCGGCGACCTCGGCGGGCACCACGGTGCGCAGTTCCCCCGCGGTGGCCACCACGTCGCGGGCCGGGTCGGCGGCGCGACGGCCCAGCGGCGGGTCCTCGGTCGAGCAGATCCGCCGCCACAACGGCAGTTCCGCCGCGCGCTCGGCGGCCTGCTCGGTGAGCGCGCGCGCCCAGCGGCGGAAGGAGGTGCCGGTGGGCTCCGGTTCCCCGCCCGCCCATGCGGTGACCAGGTCGGGCAGCAGGATGCGCCAGGAGACGCCGTCGACCACCAGGTGGTGCAGCACCAGCCACAGCGGCACCGGCTCGGAGTCGTCGGCGGGCCGGACGAGCGCGAAGCGCGCCATGATCCCGGCCGCCGGATCGAGGCGGTCCGCCGCGTCCTGGAGGGCGGCCTCCAGGACAGTCGCTCGCGACGCCTCGGGGGAGCCGGCGTCGCCGTGCCCGGCGCCGTCGACCGGGGCCGGTGGCACGGTGACGACCTCGACCAGCTCCGCCGCGTCGACCGTCCCCGGCTCGGTGACGATCCACTCCCAGCCGTCGCCGGCGGGCCGCAGCCTGCTGCGCAGCATGTCGTGCCGGTCGAGCAGCGCCCGCACGGCCGCGATCCACAGCTCGGCGGTGCTGCCGGCCGGCAGGGGGATAAGGGCGGCCTGCCCGTAGCGGGCCCCGGTCGGGCCCGGGTCGC
>NZ_JARWRU010001087.1 GCF_029867845.1 Nocardia farcinica
CCCACGGGCGTCGCTGACGAGCCTAACCCCCTACCCCGCCCGGGACGTTACCAAACCGAGACAAAGAGGGATATCCCACTATCACACCCACAACAGATGTGCCAAGAGTGCATGCTCGAGGCCGGTGGTGCAAGCCGTGACCTTCACCGGCTCGCGGCCGGGCCGCGACCTAACGCGGCGGCTGCGGGAACGGATCGACCAGACCGCACCGCTGGATCTCGTACTTGGGCACGCGATCGATGCGGTACTCGGCGAACTTCAGCGCGTTGCGCAGATTGTGCCGGAAGCGCTCGAAGGTCAGCTCACCCCGGCTGGACAGCAGCAGCGCGTGCGTGTCGTCGCAACTGAGCGCGGTCCTGGCCTGGGTGACCCACTTCTCGTCCATGAACCAGGGCATCCACGGCTTCTGGTCCACCATGCCGGTGTCGACGACCACCCAGTCCGGGTACAGGCTCTTGTCGTGGCCGATGCGCCCGTCGACCAGCCGGTCGCTGTGCGCGGCCAGCGGGTAGGCCAGGCCCATCGGATCGATGACCTTGACGTCCAGCGGGACGTTCATGCTGGTCATACCGAGATTCAGGAAGTAGACCGTGTGCCCGGCGCCGCCCTCGGGGATCGGCTGCGGCGGCGGTGCGAGATACCAGAACATGAACGACGGCGAGTTCAGCAGCAGCCCGCCGTTGGGGTTGCGGCGGATCTCGGAGATCATCGCCCGCATGCGCGGATAGTCGAGATAGTCCTCGGCCCGGATCGGGTGGTCGTGACCGGTGTTGAGCACGTAGTAGACGCGCTCGTCCACGATGCCGGACTCGTTGATCTTCGTGCCGGAGGTGATGGCGGTGGTGCCCGCCGCGAACAGCGCCCAGATCATGGTGGCCAGCCAGGCCAGCAGCACCACGCCGAAACCGCGCCGGGCGGCGGCCGCACCGGAGCGCGGCAGCCGCAGCGGCAGCACCGAGACCGGAAGCAGGAACAGGAACAGCTGGGCCAGCAGCATGCGGCCGTGCATGAAGTCGCCGCCGACGCGCAGCGCGTAGACGGTCAGGATGAAACCGCTGACCAGCACCAGGGTGACCACCGCCGCGGGCGAGCGCAGCCACCGCCGCACCCGATCGAGACGGGAGTCCCCCTCGTACTCGTGCGGGGCGGGCGTCCAGGCGGGCAGTCCGCCGCCGCGGATCGCGGCCACCGCGGCCACCAGCAGGACGAGCAACGGCAGCCACAGCAGGTACGGGCCGACGAGATCCCACAGATAGGTGAAGCCCTGCTCCCACTTGGCCCCGCCCGCGTCCTTGGCCACGGCGGTGTTCGGGTAGGGCAGACCGTAGTAGCCCATCCGCCAGATCTGGTAGGCCATCGGCACCACGCCCGCGACCGCGACGATCATGGCCCTGGTGGCCACCGGGCCGAACCGCCACCGCGGCATCGGCGCGAAGAAGATCATCAGCAGCGCCAGCGCGCCGACCAGGGTCATCTCCGGCCGGATCAGCGGCGCGAGACCGGCGAGGAAGACCAGCCAGGCCAGCCCGCCCGGGCGCACCCGGTCGGCCTGCGCCCAGCGCATCATCGACCACCACAGCACCGCCAGCCAGCAGATGACCAGGCCGGTCTCCAGACCGGAGGTGACGTAGTCGCGGGCGGGCGGCAGCGAGATGTAGACGATCGCGCCCGCGGGCAGCAGCAGCGCCGAGCCGGTGCCGCCCCACAGCCGGGCCGAGCCCAGCATGGCGAACACGATCGCGATCAGCGACAGCGTCAGCGCCACCCCGAGGACCACGTATTCGAGCCGGACCTGGGTGAGCCAGCTGAAGAACCAGACGATGTAGGTCCAGGCGGTGCTGGTGTTGGCCTCGACGCGCTCGCCCGCGTTGAACACCGGGCCGTTGCCCGCGAGCAGGTTGCGCACCGTGCGCAGCACGATCAGGCCGTCGTCGGCGATCCAGCGCCGATTCCAGCCGCCGATGGCGAACAGTGCGACGGTGAGCGTGATCCCACCGACGAAGAGGGCCGAGGGCAGACGCAGCGCAGACGGAACGGACCGCTCCTGCGGCACAGGGCGATCCGTCACGTCTTCAGTTCGCGCCGCTGCATCGGCCAGCTTCTCGTCAGGTGAGATAGACAGCGACACCTACCGCTCCGATCCAGGCGATGGCGAGGAACTGCAACACGCGGTCCCCCAAGGCGATCTCTTCCGGTTCCCCTGCCTCACCGCCGTCGACGTCGACCGCGTAACGCAGGATTGCGATGGTAAACGGCACCATGGAGATCGCGAACCAGGTCGTGTCGTTGGCACGATCCTGCTCGAACGCCCACAGGCCGTAGAAGACGACCACCGCGGTGGCCGCGAGAGTCCAGATGAACCGCAGGTAGGTCGGGGTGTAGTACTCGAGCGACTTGCGGATCTTCGCACCGGTGCCAAGAGCGATCTGCAGCTCGGCGTAGCGCTTGCCCGCCGCCATGAACAGCGAACCGAACGCCATGATCAGCAGGAACCATTGCGAGAGCACGATGGCCGCGGCCGCGCCGCCCGCCACCGCGCGCAGCAGGAAGCCCGAGGACACGATGCAGATGTCGAGCACCGCCTGGTGCTTGAGCCCGAAGCAGTAGGCCAGCTGGATGCCGATGTAGACCGCCATCACCACGGCCAGCTGCCAGGACGCGGCGAAGGAGGCGAGCACCGAGCCCGCCAGCAGCACCGCCGACAGGCCGAAGGCCAGGTTGACCGGGACCACGCCCGCCGCGATCGGGCGGAACCGCTTGGTCGGGTGCGCGCGGTCGGCTTCCACGTCCAGCGCGTCGTTGACCAGGTAGATGCCGGAGGCCGCCATGCAGAACACGACGAAGGCGATGGCCACGTGGCCGAGCACGGTGAGGTCGCCCGCCGTCTCCGGGCCCGCCGCCAGCGGGGCGGCGAGCACGAGCACGTTCTTGACCCACTGCCGCGGCCGGACGGCCTTGATCAGCCCGCCCGCCAGCGACTTCGGCGGGCCCTTGACGACGGCATCGGCCAGGTCGGCGCCGGTCGGCTCTTCACTCATCTAACCAAGGCCTTTTCTCGAGCGGTCACTGTCTTCCATCTCGTCGGTGCGAGACACGGCGCGTGTTCGCACGCTACCGTCCGGCCCGGCGCGCACGCCGGGATTCGACGGCGAGCAGGGCCTTGGCCGAGGCCACGCCCAGTGCCGAACCGGCGAGCACGTCGGAGGGGTAGTGCACCCCCAGCACGACCCGGGAGAGCAGCATCGGGGGGATCAGCACCGCAGGCAAGGGTAGCCCGGTGAGTTTTCCGAGCAACACCGCCGCCGCCGCGGTGGAGGTGGCGTGCGAGGACGGGAAGCTGAGCTTGCTCGGCGTACCCACGTTGACCTGCACCGACGGGTGGTGCGGCCGCGGGCGGCGGACCACCCGCTTGATCACGATGGAGGCCGCGTGCGCGCCGACGGCGCCGACGGCGACCCCCGCCCACTGCCGCCTGCGCGGCTTGTCGGCCAGCCAGCCCGCCGCGGCGATGCCGACCCAGCCGAGCGCGTGCTCGCCGAAGTGCGACATTCCGCGCGCGGCAGAGACCACCGCGGGGTTCGCGCCGATGCCGGACTGCACGGCGTTGATCAGCGCGACCTCCGGCGAGCGCGCGGGCGCGCCCGGGTCGACCGGGGGTTCGGCGAAGGATTCCGCGCGGGCGTTCGGGGACAGGGCGTTGGAGGTCACCGGTTGTTCTCGCCTTCGGTCTGCTCGATGCCGAAGACGTTCTCCCAGGCGGCGGTGCTGGTCAGCCGCGGGTGGGCGGCCCGGTAGCGCTCGCGCAGCTCGGGGAATCGCTCGGCCAGTTCCTTGCGCAGCCGCATGGCCTCCTTGAACAGGGCCAGCGCCTGACGCGGGTCACGCTTGCGGTAGACCACGCCGCGTCCGTCGGCGGTGGTCACCGTGACCCCGTCGACCTGCGAGAGCAGGTACCAGCGCGCGTCCAGGGTCGGCACGTTCAGCTGCGGGGTCTCGTGGTGTTCGGGCCGGGCCGGGCGCAGGTTGTGCACCACGCCCTTGGCCAGCCGGACCACCTTGGCGATCGGGTTGGACGGCTCGCCGACCGCGCCGACGTTCAGGTGCGAGGCCAGCGGCAGTTCGGTGGACGAGGGCAGGATGACCGCGTCCGGGTACTGCTTGCGCAGCTCGTGCACCGCGCCGAGCGCCGAGGGCAGCAGCTGGAACAGCCGCTCCGGGCCGGCCAGGAAGTCGCGGATCGCCAGGTTCTGGATGGCCACCGTCGAGTACTCCAGGCACAGCAGGTGCTTGAGGGTGGCCTTGACGGTGTTGACGATCATCGCGCGCGGGTCGCCCGGCAGGTGCAGCGCCGCGACCACCAGACGGTTGCGCAGGTGGAAGTAGGCCTGCCAGTCGATGGCGTCGTCCTTGTCGCTCCAGGCCATGTGCCAGACCGCGGCGCCGGGCAGGGTCACCGTCGGATAGCCCGCCGCCTTGGCGCGCAGGCCGTACTCCGCGTCGTCCCACTTGAGGAACAGCGGCAGCGGCTGGCCGAGCTCCTCGGCCACCCGGCGCGGGATCACGCAGGTCCACCAGCCGTTGAAGTCGACGTCGATGCGCCGGTGCAGCAGCTTGGAGGTGTCGCGGTCGCGCAGCGGCTTCTTGGCGAAGTCGTGGTCGTACTCGACGTTGGGCGCGGCGCTCCACATGAAGATGGACCGGTCGACGACCTCGCCCATCACGTGCAGGTGCGAGCGTTCCTGCAGGTTGAGCATCTGCCCGCCGACCAGCACCGGCGACTTGGCGAAGCGGGCGAAGGCCAGCGCGCGCAGGATCGAGTCGGGCTCGATCTCGATGTCGTCGTCCATGTAGACGATGAACTGGGCGTCGGTGGTCTTCAGCGCCTCGTACATGACCCGGCTGTAGCCGCCGGAGCCACCGAGATTGGGCTGGTCGTGGATGGCCAGCCGGTCGCCGAGCACCGCGGCCGCCTCGGCGAAGCCCGGCTCGTCGACGACCTTGCGGGTGCCCTGGTCGGGGATGATGACCGCGCTGATCTTCTCCAGCACCAGCGGGTCGGCCCCGAGCGCCGCCAGGGTCTTCACCGCGTCGGTCGGCCGGTTGAAGGTGGGCATGCCGACCGCGATGCTGCCCTCGCCCGGCGCCTCGATCGGGGCGTACCAGCCGCCGGACAGCAGCGTGACCGCGGTGTCGGTGGTGATGTCGAACCAGATCCAGCCGCCGTCCTCGAAGGGGGCCAGCTCGGTCTCCAGTTCGACGGCGGTCGACACCGCGCCCGCCGGGACGGAGAACTCCTTTCCCAGCACATGGATTCGCGAGCCGTCGGCCTTGGAGCGGTAGACGTCGACACGGCCGTGTCCGGCCAGTTCCAGGCGCAGCACCACCGACGTCAGCACGCTCCAACGACGCCAGTAGCTGGCCGGGAGGGCGTTGAAGTAGGTGCAGAACGAGACTTCCGATTCCGCGCCGATGGCCAGCGAGGTGCGGCTGGGCGCGTGCGCGCGCCGCGCGTTGGTCGCCGATTCCTCCAGGTAGAGGGTGCGCACATCGAGCGGTTCGCCGGGGCGGGGCAGGATGATGCGCTGGAGCAGCGAGGTCGCGCGGGTCTGGGTCATCTCTTCCAATGCGGTCTGTGCGGTCTTGGGAGTCACAGGGGGTGTCATCGTGGACTTTCCGTGTGTGCGCCCCGGGCTGCGACTCAGCTCTGCTCGTCGGCCAACGGGGCGCCGGTTTCCAGGTGGGGGCGCAGCACGTTGTCGAACTTGCTCAGCGCCGAGCCGATCGCCATGTGCATGTCCAGGTACTGGTAGGTGCCGAGGCGTCCGCCGAAGAGCACCTTGGCCTCGGCGGTCTCGCGGGCGGCGCGCTGCCGGTAGGCCAGCACCTTGGCGCGGTCCTCGGGAGTGTTGATCGGGTAGTAGGGCTCGTCGCCGGTCTGGGCGAAGCGCGAGTACTCACGCATCACCACCGTCTTGTCCCCGGGGTACCAGTCGCGCTCGGGATGGAAGTGGCGCGGCTCGATGATGCGGGTGTAGGGGACGTCGGCGTCGTTGTAGTTCATGACCGAGGTGCCCTGGAAATCACCGGTGTTCAGCACTTCGGTCTCGAAATCGATGGTGCGCCAGCCCAGCTCGCCCTCGGCGTAGTCGAAGTAGCGGTCCAGCGGGCCGGTGTAGACGACCGGCGCGTCCGGGTTCTGGGCGCGCAGCTCGTCGCGCACGTCGAACCAGTCGGTGTCGAGCCGCACCTCGATCAGCTCGGAGGCGGCCATGTTCTCCAGCCACTTCGTGTACCCCTCCTTGGGCAGGCCCTCGTAGGTGTCGTTGAAGTAGCGGTTGTCGAAGGTGTAGCGAACCGGCAGCCGGGTGATGTTGGAGGCGGGCAGTTCCTTGGGATCGGTCTGCCACTGCTTGGCGGTGTAGTCGCGCACGAAGGCCTCGTAGAGGGGGCGGCCGATCAGCGAGATCGCCTTCTCCTCGAGGTTCTGCGCGTCCTTGGTGTCCACCTCGGCGGCCTGCTCGGCGATGAGCCGGCGCGCCTCGTCCGGGGTGAAGTACCGGCCGAAGAACTGCGAGATCAGGCCGAGGCCCAGCGGGAACTGGTAGGCCTGCCCCTTGTGCATGGCGAACACGCGATGCTGATAGTTCGTGAACTCGGTGAACTGCGTGACGTAGTCCCAGACCCGCTTGTTGGAGGTGTGGAACAGGTGCGCACCGTACTTGTGGACCTCGATGCCGGTCTCCGGGTCGGGCTCGGAATAGGCGTTGCCGCCGATGTGGTGACGCCGGTCGAGGACGAGCACCCTCTTGCCCAGCACATTCGCGGTGCGCTCGGCGATGGTCAGCCCGTAGAAGCCGGAGCCGACGACGATCAGGTCGAACTGAGCTGTGGAATTGGCGGAGCCGGGAGACGATGCGACGGTCACGGGAGCCCAGAGTATCGGAAGTCCGGCGCGGCGCAGGGTGCAGTCGGGGGATGACGGTGACCGGCCCGCTCACCGTGGGTTTCCCCGCAGGTGGGCGGGCTCGGCACCGGCGGTGAGCTCAGCGCATGACCGCCTCGGCGTAGGACTTCATGGCGTCGCGGACGTACTCCGCCGTCCCCGCCCCGTACTTGTCGTAGTTCGCGCCGAAGCGGGGATCGGCGACGTACATCTCGCCGAGGCCGATGAAGGCGTCCGCGGTCACCTTCTTGTGCCGCCAGCCCTCGGCGATCCAGTCGCGGTGGCGGGCGGTGACGGCCCGCACCCGCGGTGCGTCCACCGGCAGGCCCTCGGCGTGCGCGCGGCCGAACTCGGCGGCGATGTCCGCGGCCTCCTGGACGAATCGCTGCCGCTGCTGTTCGCTCAGCGCGCGCCACCACTCGTCCCCGCTGGTGTGGGCCTCCTCGCCCCAGCGCTCGATCACCTCGTCCTTGTAGCGGCTGTGATCGAATCCGTCGAATACCTCGGCTGCCACGAGTTGCTCACCTCTCTGTGTCTTGTCCAACGTGGTCCGTACCGAGTCGATCAGCCGCGCGATCCGTTCCTGTTCCTGGTTGAGCAGGTCCAGGTGGGTGCGCAGGGCGGCGGCGGTGTCCTGCTCGCCCGCGAGGATCTCGGCGATGACCGGCAGGCCGAGGCCGAGTTCGCGCAGCAGCAGGATGCGTTGCAGTCGCAGCAGCGAGTCCTGGTCGTAGTAGCGGTAGCCGTTGGCGCCGATCCGGCTCGGCGGCAACAGCCCGAGCTGCCCGTAGTGGCGCAGCGTCCGGCTGGTGGTGCCCGCCGCGGCGGCCAGTTGCTGGATCGACCACTCGCCGGTGGCGGTTTTCGTCGTCATGACCGGTTCTCCTTCGGCGATCGTCTCGGTGAGACCAGTCTCGGAATTGACGTTACGTCAAGGTCAAGGCCATTTCGGATGGATCGGGCTCCAGGTCGGGTCGGGCTCCAGAACGATCGCCCTTTCGGACCGATCGTGCCGGGGGATCGGTCAGCGGCCGGGGAAGACCGCCTCGATGGACGGGATGGCGAAACCGGCCTGCCCCGCGGCCTGCGGCCCGACGACGGGGACCGCCTCGGGGGCGGGCGCGCCGTCGGGGGCGGCGGTCTGCTCGGCGGGCGCGCTCTCGGGGGCGGCCTGCTCGACCGGTGTGCCCTCCGCCCGGTCCGGCCCGGCGGGCTCGTCCAGCGCGCCGGCGCCGGGGATCATCGAGAGCAGGACGTCGAAGTCGACCACCTGCGCGCCGAGCAGTTCGGTGGCGACGATGACACCGTTGCTGAACAGCCGGTAGGTGCCCGCGTTCCGCGGCAGCGGCGATTCCGGGCCGAGCGGGTCGCCCAGGCTGCTCGACGGCCCGCCGCGACGCGCGTACTCGATGTCGATCAGCGACGGCCTCTCCGGCGTCGCGCCTTCCGGGCTCGCGCCCTCCCCGGCCGGGACCGGCACCAGATCACCCGGGGAGACCGGCGGGCGGACCACGGCCAGTTCGGCCGGGGTCGGGCCGACCTCGAAAGTCTGGATGTCGGCGGGACGACCGCCGTCGGGGGCGGCGGAGTACTCCGCACGCAGGATGTGCCCGTCGCGCAGCAGCACCTGACCGGCGGTGGAGGCCACGGCCGCGCTGGAGCGCGGGTCCTCCCGCTCGGTGCCCGGGTAGACCTGGCAGTCGGTGCTGTCGCAGGTCTGGGCGTAGGGATAGCGCGATTCGGCCAGCGCGTAGGAGCGCGCGGCGATGGCCTGGGCGCGCAGCGCCTCGTTCGCGCCCTTGTCGGCCCAGTTTGCCTGCATCTCGGCGGGCACCACGCCGAGCAGGTAGTCCTCGACGTCGACCCGGTTCACGGTGCGGAAACCGCCGTCCTCGGCGGCCACCCCGAGCGCGCCGCGATAGGCGCCGCCGCCGCACAGGGTCAGGTGCTCGGACGCCGGGCGGCCAGGGTTGGGGTCGAGCGGGTAGAGCCACGGATCGGTGGTCGCGGTCTGCCAGAGCACGTCGCCGTCGCAGCCGAGGGTGACGACCACGTTCGCGCCGCCGTCGGGCAGCGGGGTGAGGTGGGCGACCTGCCCCGGCTCGAGGACGCGGCCCGCCACCCGCGCGCCCGCCTCGGCGTAGGCGTCGAGGCCCTCGTCGTCGAGGCCGGTCAGCCGCACGGCCAGCGAGGTGGGGCCGATCGCGCCGATGGTCGCGCCGGGGTAGTAGTGCGCCAGGATCTCCTCGGCGGTGCCGCCCTCGGTGGCGTGGTCGAAGGCGCCCGCCTGGCTCAGTCCGCGCCCGTGACCCGGGCCTGCCATGGGTTCGACATCGTGGGCGGCCGGCCCGTCGAGCCAGGCGTACGCGCCGCCGACCAGTACGGCCGTCGCGGTGGTCAGCACCACCGGCCGCAGTCGGATCGTCGGGGGTCCGACCCGGTTCCGAAGTCGCCTCCGGCGCCGGGTCCGGCCTAGCGGTCCGCCTTCGCCACGTCCCTCACCGCGTGCCTGACTGCCTCGCATCGTCACACTCCCACCTGTCGGCATGTCTCCCGGACCAGCCGCACTCCGGGGGCTACATTCGAGCAATCACAAATCTAACCCTAAACCAGAGGTTTATATTTGTGATGGATGTGAACCAGTGTGAAGGCTGTTCTTTCTGGGCACAACCCTGAACGCACACCCGATCACTGTTCGTAATTGATGGGAGACAGCTGTGCCGTACCGCAAGCCGAAACGATCCTTCGTGCTACCGATGGTGACCACCATGGCGGTCGCCGCCCCGCTGGCAGCGCTGACGGTCGTCGACTCGGCACAGGTGCGC
>NZ_JARWRU010001088.1 GCF_029867845.1 Nocardia farcinica
GGCGCCGAAGCGGTACTCCGCCCAGGCGGCGGCGTTGGCGTCGTGCTCGAGGATCACCGGCAGCCCGAGCCGCTCGCCGAGTTGCGTGGCCACCGGGGCATCGCGCCAGGGCAGATGCGGGGCGAACCGGACGGTGTGGCGGTGTTCGTTGACGAAACCGGCCACCGCGAGGCCGACCGCGGCCACCGGATGCCTGCCGCGCAACTCGCCGACGGCGCGGGCGAGGGCATCCTCCAACGCGCGGGCGCTGCGCGGGGTGGGGGCCTGGACGGTGTCGAGCACCTCGCCGTCGGCGTCCACCACGGACGCGCGGATATTGGTGCCGCCGACATCGACGCCGACGGTCAGGGGAGCGACGGTCACCTCAGGTCCTGATCGTCACGGGGATGTCGGTGTCGCCGCAACGCCGGGGCGCGCCCGTCGCGCGCCGGGAGGAGCGGGACGGCTCGCCCACGCCGCCGCGGGCGGGCACAACGTGGTGCTGGTGGCGATCGGCACCGGGATCGGGGCCGCGCTGCTCGTCGGCGGCGAGCTGTATCGCGGAACCCACGGCGTCGCGCCGGAACTCGGCCACCTGCAGGTGGTTCCGCAGGGCCGGGCCTGCGCCTGCGGCAAGCACGGCTGCTGGGAGCGCTACTGCAGCGGCACCGCGCTGGCCGAGACCGCCATCGAACTGCTGGCCACCGACCCGTCGGCCTCGACGGTGCTCGCCGCGGAGGTGGCCGCCGACTCCCGCGCGCTCACCGGCAGGCGGGTGGCGGGCGCGGCGCAGGACGGCGATCCGGTGGCCGAGGCGGCGGTCGCCGACTTCGCCCGCTGGCTCGGTCTCGGCCTGGCCTTCGTCAGCGACATCTTCGACCCGGATCTGATCGTCATCGCGGGCGGGGTGAGCAGTTCGGCCGCGCTGTTCCTCGACGACGCGCGCGTGGCGTACGCCCGCGCGGTCACCGGCGCCGGGCACCGGCCGCTGGCCCGCATCCGCACCACGCAATTGGGTGAGGCGGCCGGGGAGATCGGCGCTGCGGAACTGGCCAGGGCGGCGATTTCGGATACCGGTCGCCGGCGCTGAATCGGCCGGGCGGACAATATCGACAACAGGCACGCAACTCGCCGGTAACCCGCATGTGGCCCGAACGGCGCGGTGCGGCGCGGCTGCCCGCGACCACAGCGACCTCCGTGATTGGATGAGTGCTCCGACCAGCGGTAAAGTCGCACATGTCTCGCACTAGTCGCAGCCCGGCCACCCACCGATCCCGGTCCCTGGGGGAAGGATGTCATGTTCTACTGGCTTCTGAAATTCGCGCTGTTGGGGCCATTCATCCACATCTACAATCGCCCGACGGTCGAAGGCCTGGAGAATATTCCGGCCGAAGGCCCGGCGATCATGGCGGGTAATCACCTGTCGTTCGCCGACTGGCTTTTCGCTCCCCTGATGAGCCCGCGCCGGATCAACTATCTGGCCAAGGCCGAGTACTTCACCACCCCCGGCATCAAGGGCCGCCTGCAGAAGTTCTTCTTCAGCGGCACCGGTCAGTACCCGATCGACCGCAGCGGCGCCGACGCGGCCGAGGACGCGCTGAACGCCGCGCGCAGGCTGCTCGACCAGGGCAAGCTGGTCGGCCTGTACCCCGAGGGCACCCGCTCCCCCGACGGCCGCCTGTACAAGGGCAAGACCGGTGTGGCGCGGCTGGCGCTGGAGACCGGCGTGCCGGTCATCCCGGTGGCCGTCATCGGCACCGACAAGGTGTCCCCGCCCGGACCGTTCCGCTGGCGCAGGCACAAGGTGACCGTGAAATTCGGCGCCCCGATCGACTTCTCGCGCTACGAGGGCATGGCGGGCAATCATTTCGTCGAGCGCGCCGTCACCGACGAGGTGATGTACGAGCTGATGCGGCTGAGCGGCCAGGAATACGTGGACATGTACGCGCACGGCCTCAAGGGCACCCCCTCGGGTTCCCGGCCGGACGCCGCGCGCATTCCCGACAGCAAGGCGAGCTGAGCGAGCTTCCCACCGGGCCCCGGAATCCCCGCGATTCCGGGGCCTTTCGCGTGATGAGCTTGCTCACAACGCAAGCCGACCGCAAGAACTTCTTCAGGACCGCCCGCCATGCTTCCCGGCATGTTCAAGAAATTGCTTGCCGCCGTCGGCGTCGGCGGCGCCGAGGTCCAGACCGAACTGTTCACCGCGGGCGTGCAGCCGGGTGGCACGGTCGAGGGGGTCATCCGGCTGCGCGGCGGCCGGGTCGGCCAGGACGTCGACCACATCGGCGTCGAGTTCGTGACCCGGGTCGAGCGCGAGTCCGCCGAGGGCGAGACCCTGCACGATCTCGGCTTCGCGCCCACCGGGGTCACCGGGCCGTTCCATCTGCCCGCCGAGGCCGAGTTGTCGTTCCGGTTCGCGGCGCGAGCGCCGATGGAAACCCCCATTACGTTCTACGACGGCAGGCACCTGCCGGGCACCGTGGTCTCGCTGCGCACCCGGGTGGGCATCAGAGACGCGGTCGACGCCGCCGACACCGATCCGATCGGCATCGGCGCGCTGCCCGCCCAGCACGTGGCGCTGGCGGCCGTGGAGCGCCTCGGTTTCCCCCTGCGCAGCGCTGACGTGGAACAGGGCCGGGTGCACAACACCCCGCAGACGCTGCCGTTCTACCAGGAGATCGAGTTCGGCCCCTCGCCGCACTACCCGAGCCTCGACCAATTGGAGGTCACCTTCGTCGCCACCGATGCCGGTATGAGCGTGGTCTTCGAGGCCGACAAACGGGGCGGATTCTTCACCGAGGGCCGCGATGTGTTCGACGCGCTGTGGATGGAACACCACCGCCTCGACGGCATCGATTGGGCGGGCGAGTTCCACCACCGGATCGCCCGTCTGGCCTCCTGAGATCGGTCTCGGGATCTGTCCAGGATTCGAGTGCGCACAAGTGGCTCGGCTGTGGTTAAGTTTTGAGCCATGAGCACGTCGCAGTCTGTCTCCGCCGAAGAATATCTACCTCGTGACACCGCGGATGTCGTTCGTACTGTTCGGGATTCGCGGGTGCGGGCCGAAGGTCTCACGGTCGTCGGTGGCGAGGTCCTCGACGAGGGACTGCAGGTGCCCGATCACCGCGCGGTGGTGTCGCTGCGGCGGATGAACGCCGTGCTCGACATCAACCTCGGCCGCAAGACGGTCCGGGTGCAGGCGGGGGCCAAGCTCTCCGAGATCGACCGCAGGCTCGGCGCGCACGGCCTTGGCCTGCCGATCGTCGGCGACCACCGCGACATCACCGCAGGCGGCTTCGCCTCGGTCGGCGGCGTCTCCAGCGCCTCGCATCGGCACGGCCTGTTCATCGACCAGGTCGCCGACCTCGAGTACGTCGACCCGGACGGCCGCATCGGCACCTGCGGCCGCGACCACAACACCGAGCGGTTCCACCGCATCCTCGGCGCGGGCGGGCGCGCGGGCATCATCACCGCGCTCACCCTCGACACCATCGAGGTCGACAAGGAACACACCTGGCTCACCACCGACGCCCACCGGTTCCTCGACTTCGACTCCTTCGTCGAGCACGCCCAGAACGAGATCGCCAATCCGGGCAACGCCGCCCTGCAGGTGGGCCGCTGGGTCGACACCCAGCCGCTGAAGGTGGCCCGCCCGGTCGGCACCGGCCACGTGCAGCTGGGCACGGTGCGCTTCGGCCAGTGGTCGAGCCTGTTCCCGACCGTGGCGACCCGCTCGCTCAAGGCCCGCCGCGACGTGGGCACCCGCGCCCGCAAGGGCCTCGGCGCCATCGCCTCGCACGCCAGCGGCCGCGCGGGCATGCCGGTGCGCAATGCCGCCGCGGGCGCGCTCATGTTCGCGCCCAAGGTGCTGACCCTGCGCGACGCGGAGTACCTCGCCGACACGGTCATCAGCTCCTCCGAGCGCGGCCCGGCCTATCGCGTCGGCATCTTCGCCCCGCTGTCGACCTACTCCTCGGTGTTCTACCGCCTGCACGACCTGTTCGCCGGGCACCGCGAGCGCACCGGCTGCTTCACCGTCATCTCCGCGATGACCTACGGCGTGCGCTCGCGGTACCTGCGCACCGAGGCCGCCGCGCGCAACCTGCCGCACGAGGACCACGGCCTGATCACCTTCACCTGCCGCCTTCGCCCCTCGGCGCTGCCCTCGGGTCAGTTGCGCGACATCGTGGCCGCCATCGACGACATCTGCGCCTCCGAACGCGCCCTGCGTTACGAATCGGAGCAGTAGCGGCGATACCCCTGCCGCCGGGGGGGGGGGGGGGGGACGGGGACGCCGGGACAGACCCCGCGTCGGGCGCCGGCCCCCCCACGCGCACCCCCCCCG
>NZ_JARWRU010001089.1 GCF_029867845.1 Nocardia farcinica
TGCACCACCGCATCGACAACGACACCTGGCAGTGCAAACGGTGCGGGGGAGCCGGCCCTCGCCCGCGGCGTGGGCGCGCAGGTCGGTGAGCAGGGTGTCGCCGAACGGCACGGCGAGGCGGAACGGGTGGTGGGCGCGCCGGGTCCAGGCCGCCGCGGTGAGCCGGTGCGGGTCGGCGCCTGCCTCGAGCCGGTCGGCGAATGCGCCCGCCAGCTCGCGCAGGGCCTGTTCGCTGCGCGCGGACAGGGGCACGACACCGCCGCCGAGGTGGCGCGTGGACGCCTGGCCGGTGTCGCGGTCCGGGTCTGCCGGGGCCGGGGTGTCGGTGGCGGCGGTGGCCCGGTGTTCGCGGAGGATGGCGTGGGCGTTGGTGCCGCCGTAGCCGAATCCGTTGACCGCCACCGTCATCGGGGCGTCGTGGGCGGGGGGTTCGGCGGTGGTCTGGATGGTGAGGTTCAGGGCGTCGAGCTCGAGGTCGGGGTTGAGTTCGTCGTCGAGCCAGCCCTGTGGGGGCAGGGTGCGGTGGGTGAGGGCGAGCGCGGATTTGATGACGCTGGGTAGGCCAGCGGGGGCCTCGGGGTGGCGGTGGGTGGCTTTGCGGGCGCCGACGCCGAGGGGGCGGGTGCGGCCGGGGACGGCGCCGTAGGCGCGGCCGATGGCGCGCAGTTCGAGGGGATCGCCGACGGGGGTGCCGGTGCCGTGGGCTTCGACGTAGTCGATCTCGTGGGCGGCCACCGCGGCGCGGGCGCGGACTTCTTCGGCCAGGCGTTGCTGGGCGTCGGGGTTGGGGACGGTGATGGCGGTGGTGCGGCCGTCCTGGTTGACGCCGGTGGCCTTGACGACGGCGTAGACGCGGTCGCCGTCGCGTTCGGCGGCGGCCAGGGGTTTGAGCACGATCATGCCCGCGCCCTCGCCGCGGCCGTAGCCGTCGGCGGAGGCGCCGAAGGACTTGCTGCGGCCGTCCTCGGCGAGGAAGCCGCCTTTGCACATGGACACGAAGGTGCCCGGTTGCAGCATGAGGTTCACTCCGCCGGCGAGGGCGAGTTCGCAGTCGCCGTCGATCAGCGCCCGGCAGGCCAGGTGCAGGGCGACCAGCGAGGAGGAGCAGGCGGTGTCGACGGTGAGGCTGGGCCCGGCCAGGTCGAGGGCGTAGGAGATGCGGTTGGACAGCATCGTGTAGGAGGCGCCCGCCGAGGAGTGCATGTCGATGTGCGGCAGGGCGGCGCCGGTGAAGCCGACGGCCAGCTGGTCGAGGGTGAACGCGCCGAGGTACACCCCGACCGGGAGGTCGGCGGTGCGTCCGGCCACGCCCGCGTCGTCGAGCGCTTCCCAGGCGACCTCGAGGGCGAGGCGCTGCTGGGGGTCCATGGCGGCGGCCTCGCGGGGGGAGATGCCGAAGAAGTCGGGGTCGAAGGCCCACGGATCGGTGGTGAGGAACGCGGCGCGGCGGGTGTACATGCGTCCGGGGGCGCGGCGGTCGGGGTCGTAGTAGCGGCGGTGGTCCCAGCGGTCGGCGGGGATGTCGGTGACGGCGTCGCCGCGGCCTGCGACGAATTCCCAGAAACTGTCCGGGGAGTCGATGCCCGCGCCGAAGCGGCAGCCGATGCCGATGATCGCGATATCGGTCATGTCGTGTCCTCCCGCTCTCATTCGCCGCTCGCGCGCAGGCTGCGCGGCAGCCACATCATCACGTTGACCTCGGGGCCTCGGCGGCCTAGCCGGACCCGGCCGACCCGTAACGCGCCACCTGCCTCGTAGTAGGCGACGTTGCCGTCCTTGCACAGCCCGAACATCGGGGTGCTGGTGCGTTCGAGTTCGGCCATGACGTGGGTGAGCAGTGCGCGGCCGACGCCGCTGCGCGGGCGGTCCGGGTCGACGGCGCGGCTGACGCCGAAGTAGTGCGGCAGGCCCGTGGCGACGGTGGACATGGTGGCGTCCATGCGCAGCACGCGCGGGCCCGCCGCGCCCATGGCCCAGGCGAATTCGGGGATCGCGGCCAGGTAGCGCAGCGGGCCGAAGCGGAAGCCCGGTGTCTGCCACAGCCCGACGCCGGCGACGCGGCCCTCGACGGTGGCCACCAGGGCGGCGTCGTTGGGCAGGTACTGGTGGCGCAGCATGGCCCGGTGCAGCCGGTGCTGGTGGCGCGGCCTGCGGGCGGGGTCGGGGAACATGTATTCGCCGAACGGGTCGTCGCTGCGGTAGGCGCGATCGAGCACCGAGATCATTTCTGGCACATCGTCTTTCGTCGCGGTTCTGACAACGGTTCCGGTACTGGTTGCGGTCACCGCACACCCCTGAGTTCCATCGGTCCCCGACCCCCGTGGGCGACCGGTACGGCATTGACAAACAGCAACGTACACCAATAGCCTGCGAAGCACACGAAGAATCTACTGACGGGTAACACGCGAAACACGCACGGAACAAACGGCTTTCGCGTGCGCCCGGCCTCGAGACGACAAGGACTGCCCGCCATGGCGTCATCGTCCGCACCCACCACGCCCGCCGTCGCCGAGGGCGACACCACTCTGCATCCGCCGCGCTGGCTGCCCGCGCCCATGCGCTGGCACCGCACCCGCGTGGGCTGGCGCGAATCCTGGGGCTATCTGGCGCAATTCGTGCCGCGCTGGCGCGATCGCAGCTTGATCCACTTCCTGGCCGCCGAACTGCCCGGCGCCGACGACGTGATGGTCACCCGGCTGCCGCTGCTGAAGTTCGTGATCGTGCGCAGCCCGGAACTGGCCCGCCGCATCCTGGTCACCAATCAGGACGCCTACGCCAAGAGCGCCGAGTACGACATGATGGCGGTGACCTTCGGCCACGGCCT
Source organism: Nocardia farcinica (assembly GCF_029867845.1). Classification (GTDB taxonomy): domain Bacteria; phylum Actinomycetota; class Actinomycetes; order Mycobacteriales; family Mycobacteriaceae; genus Nocardia; species Nocardia farcinica_A. The sequence continues at coordinate 2,825 of NZ_JARWRU010001089.1, forward strand.
GGTCACCGATCCCGACGACCGCCGCTACCACCGCAACCGGCGGCTGGTGCAGCCGATCTTCTCCCGCGCCACCATCGACTCCTTCGCCGTGCCCATCACCGAGGCCGCCGCCGACGCCGCCGACCGCATCGCCGGGCTCGGCGCGGACGGCCGCCCGGTCGACATCGGCGCGGAGATGAACCGGCTGACCCTGGACATCGTGGCGCGCACCATGTTCGGCACCGATCTGTCCGGCCCGATCTCCCAGATCCGGCTGACCAACCTGCTGAAGTTCTTCGGCGTCGGCTTCATGACCAACATCTCGCGCCCGCTGCGCGCGCTGTCGACGCTGGTGGTGCGGTTGACCACCCCGCCGGAGCGGCGCGCGGGCTCACGGCTGCCGGTGCGCGCGATGCGCTGGGTGACCTGGCTGTCCTCGCCGTCGCTGATGCTCGAGCTGCGCCGCATCGAGAAGGCGGTGGACTCGGTGATCGCCGACCACCGGGAGGGCCGCATCACCCGCACCGACAACCTGCTCGGCCTGCTGACCGCCGCCCGCGATCCCGACACCGGCCACACCTACAGCGACACCGAGATCCACGACGAGCTGATGACCTTCATCGGGGCGGGCATGGAGACCTCCGCGACCGCCCTGACCTGGACCTGGACCCTGCTGGCCGCCCACCCCGAGGCGCGGGCGCGGCTGGAGGAGGAACTGGAACGGGTGCTCGGCGGGCGCACCCCGACCGCCGCCGACGTGGAGGCGCTGGAATGGACGCGGGCGGTGCTGACCGAATCGATGCGGCTGTATCCGCCGATCATCGGGCTGACCAGGGTGGCCAAGCGTCCCGATGTGCTCGGCGGCTACCGCATCCGCCCCGGCACGACGGTGGTGATCAGCCTGCACGGGGTGCACCACAATCCGTCGGTGTGGCCCGAGCCGGAGAAGTTCGATCCCACCCGCCACCTCGATCCGTCCACCGCCGCCGCGCGCAGGCACGGGATGCTGGCCTTCAGCGCGGGCAAACGGATCTGTGTGGCACAGAACTTCGCCATGATGGAGATGACGCTGGCGCTGGCGGTGCTGGCCCAGCGCATGGTGTTCGAACCGGCCTACGAGGGGCCGGTGCGGCGGGCGATCTCGTTCACCGGCGGCCCGGACGCGGCGGTGCCGATGCGGGTGCGCACCCGCGACCGGCGGCGCACCGACCGGCGCACGGCGGGGTAGCGCGGGGAGATCGACTCACCGCGATCGCCACCGGGACGCGGCGCGCGGGCAAGTGGTAGGAAAGGAACGTGTCCGCAACTGGTCGAGAACCCGATTCGAAGAACTCGCGCGCGGTGTCCGAGGTGGTGGAACTGGTCAGCAGGCTGATCCAGTTCGACACCTCCAACACCGGTGACCTGGCCACCACCAAGGGGGAGCAGGAGTGTGCCGAGTGGGTGGGCGACCGATTGCGCGAGGTCGGCTACACCACCGAGTACGTCGAGTCGGGCGCGCCGGGGCGAGGCAACCTGTTCGTGCATCTGCCCGGCGCCGACCCCAGCCGCGGCAAGCTGATGATCCACGGCCATCTGGACGTGGTGCCCGCGCAGGCCTCCGACTGGAGCGTGCACCCGTTCTCCGGCGCGGTGCGCGACGGCTACGTGTGGGGTCGTGGCGCGATCGACATGAAGGACATGTGCGGCATGATGCTGGCGGTGGCCCGCCAGTTCAAGGCCGAGGGCACGGTCCCGCCCCGGGATCTGGTGTTCGCGTTCCTGGCCGACGAGGAGAACGGCGGCCGCTGGGGTTCGCAGTGGCTGGCCGACAACCGCCCGGATCTGTTCGACGGGGTGACCGAGGCGGTCGGCGAGGTCGGCGGCTTCTCGTTGACCCTGCCGCGCCGCGACGGCAGCGAGCGCCGCTTCTACCTGGTGGAGACCGCGGAGAAGAGCCTGGGCTGGATGCGGCTGCGGGCCAAGGCGCGCGCCGGGCACGGCTCGTTCCTGCACGAGGACAACGCGGTGACGATCCTGGCGCAGGCGGTGGCGCGGCTGGGCACCCACACCTTCCCGCTGGTGTTGTCGGATTCGGTGGGCGAGTTCCTGACCGCGGTGGCCGAGGAGACCGGTCTGCCGTTCGATCCGCACGGCCCCGACATCGAGGGCCAGCTGGCCAAGCTGGGCAGCATCTCGCGCATCATCGGCGCGACGTTGCGCGACACCGCCAACCCGACGATGCTGCAAGCGGGTTACAAGGCCAATGTCATTCCGCAGACCGCCGAGGCGGTGGTGGACTGCCGGGTGCTGCCCGGGCGGCAGGCAGCGTTCGAGCGGGAGGTCGACGAGCTGATCGGTCCCGATGTGGAGCGCGAGTGGATCACCGAGCTCGACTCCTACGAGACGACCTTCGACGGGCATCTGGTGGACGCGATGAACGACGCGATCCTGGCCCACGACCCGCAGGGCCGCACGGTGCCCTACATGCTCTCCGGCGGCACCGACGCCAAGGCGTTCGCGCGGCTGGGCATCCGCTGCTTCGGGTTCGCGCCGCTGCGGCTGCCGCCCGAGCTGGACTTCAGCGCGTTGTTCCACGGGGTGGACGAGCGGGTTCCGGTGGAATCGCTCGAATTCGGCACCAAGGTGCTGGAACACTTCCTGTTGCACAGCTGAGGCGATTTCGCTTTCCGATCTTCGTTCAGGGCCGAATCTTTGTTCAGGGCCGAATCTTTGTTCAGGAAGGAAACATGGCTTACAACCCCTACGACGCGCTCCCGCGGGTGCCCTCGTTCACGCTGACCTCCGAGGACGTCACCGACGGGCAGCCGCTGGGCAACGACCAGGTCAGTGGCATCTTCGGCGCGGGTGGCAAGGACATCTCCCCGCAGCTGTCCTGGTCGGGCTTCCCGCCGGAGACCAAGAGCTTCGCGGTGACCGTCTACGACCCGGACGCCCCGACCGCGTCGGGTTTCTGGCACTGGGCGGTGGCCGACATCCCGGCCTCGGTGACCTCGCTGCCGTCCGGTGCGGCCGACGGCGGTCTGCCCGAGGGCGCGATCCAGTTGCGTCACGACGGCGGCGCGCCGGGCTTCGTCGGCGCGGCCCCGCCGGCCGGGCACGGCCCGCACCGCTACTTCATCGTGGTGCACGCGGTGGATGTGGAGACCCTCGGCATCGATGAGAACGCCACGCCCGCGCTGCTCGGGTTCAACCTGTTCTCCCACACCCTGGCGCGCGCCACCATCGTCGGCACCTACGAGCAGAAGTAGCCGGCGCGAACGTCGAACGGGCCCAGGGCATTCGCCGCCCCGGGCCCGTTTCCCGTCTACAGGTCAGACGTTGACCACGTGCGCGGGCGGGTTCTCGGCGTAGAGCTCCTCGATCAGGCTCGCGTACTTGTCGGCGATGGGCTTGCGCTTGAGCGACATCTTCGGGGTGAGTTCGTCACCGCCGGGTTCCCACACCGCGGGCACGATGGTGAAACGCTTGATCTGCTCCACCCGCGAGAGCTTGGTGTTGCCCGCCTTGACCGCGGCGTGCACCTCGTCGATCACCTCGCGGCGGGCGGTGAGGGTGGCGAAGTCGGCGTCGGTGGCGCCGAGGTCCTTGGCGCGCAGGGCGAGGATGTCGGGGTCGAGCACGACGAGGGCGCTGATGTAGGGCTTGGCCTCGCCGATGGCGACGACCTGGCCGACCAGTGAGGACACCGCCTTGACGGCGTTCTCGATGTTGGAGGGGGCGATGTTCTTGCCCGCCTCGTTGATGATCAGTTCCTTCTTGCGGTCGATGATCGTCAGGTAGCCGTCGTCGTCGATGGTGCCGACGTCGCCGGTGTGCAGCCAGCCGTCGGCGTCGATGGCCTCGGCGGTCTTGTCGGGCATGCCTCGGTAGCCGGGGGTGACGATGGGGCCGCGGATGAGGACCTCGCCGTCGTCGGCCAGCTTGATCTCGGTGCCGTCGACGACGCGGCCGACGGTGCCGGGGCGCGGCTTGTCCAGTTCGGTGTAGGTGCCGACGCCGGTGGTCTCGGACATGCCCCACACCTCGCTGACGGTGAACCCGAGGCCGAGGTAGAACTCGAGGGTCTCGGCGGGGATGGGGGCGGCGCCGGAGGCGGCGACCTTGAGTTCGTCGAAGCCGAGGGCGGCGCGCAGCTTGGACAGCACCAGTTTCTCGGCGAGGCTGTGCTTGATCTTCAGCGCGGCGGGGCGGCCCTTGCCGGACAGGTCGGCGCGGGCGGCGGCGATGCCGGTGTCGATGGCCCACAGCGCGAGCTTCTTCTTGACCGGGCTCTCCTCGGCCTCGAGCTTGGCCTCGACGCCGCCCTTGATCTTCTGCCATACGCGCGGCACGCCGAAGAAGGTGGTGGGGCGGGCGTCGGGCAGGGCGGCGGCGATCTCGCGCGGGTCGGGGACGGTGGTGATCTGGATGCCGGTGACCAGGTTGATGGTGTGGCCGGAGATGCGGTCGGCGACGTGGGCGGCGGGCAGGTAGGACACGGCGCGGTCGTCGAGGCCGACCCGCAGCGGGCCGCTGATCAGGGCGGTGATCTGGGCCAGGGCGTTGGCGTGGGTGATCTCCACGCCCTTGGAGGGGCCGGTGGTGCCGGAGGTGTAGATGAGGGTGGCCAGGTCGGAGTTGCGCACCGCGCGCCAGGCGGCGTCGAAGTCGAAGTCGGGGGCGGGGTTGTTCGCGAGGTCGGTCAGGGTGAGGGTGCCCTCGGCAGGGCCGTCGACGACGACGATGTGCGCGAGGTCGACCCCGGTGGCCTTGATGACGTCGAGGAAGGCCTGTTCGGTGACGACGATGGTGTTGCCGGCGTTGGTGAACTGGTGGGTGATCTGTTCGGCGGAGCTGGTGTTGTACACCGAGAAGGGGGTGGCGCCGACGTGCAGGGCGGCGGTGTCGACGAGGTTGAACTCGGGGCGGTTGGTCAGCATGATGCCGAGGGTGTCGCCGTGCTTCAGGCCGAGATTCGCCAGGCCCGCGGCCAGTTCGCGCACTCGTTCACCGTATTCGCGCCAGGTGATCTCGGTGGTGCCGCCGACGGTGCGCAGGGCGACCTGGTCGGGTCGCAGCGTGAGAGTCTCCTGGAAGGCCTCGGGGACGGTGTAGACCGTCTTGCCGGTCTCGTGCGCGAATCCGATTGCTGAAGTGCTCATGTTTCCCTGTTCCCGATGTCGTTCGTGAACGCGACTCGACTGTCTCGGATCACTCCCGGGCCCGCCCGGGCCCCGGCAACGATCCGACATGGTGATGCAGTTACCTTCGCATCATCTCACAGTGGAGGTGTGTGCGAGTGGCGCAGCTCACTCATCGTAGTCACACCGACGCCGATGAGGCGTCCGTTACGTCCGAATCTCCCTGGCTCGCCGCGGCCGCCGCCGCGATCCGATCGATGCGCTCCACCACCGGCATGGCGTCGGGGATGTCGCCGAAGGACTGCGCGGCGGCCATCGCCGCGCTCGCCCACCGGAAATCCGCCGGTTCCGCGACCCAATCGTGACCGGCCAGCCGGTACGCCAGCGCGGCGGTGAACGCCGCCGCCGCGCCGGGGGAGTCGGTGACCCGCACCGCCAGCGCGGGCCCCAGATCCAGGCGCACCCGCGCCGAGCGCACCAGGCACCGGAAGTGCTCGACCACGCACACGCACCCGACGCCGAGCGCGCGCAACCGGGCGATCACCTCGGCGTCGAAGACCTCCTGGTCGTCGTAACCCTCGCCGGTGAAGTCGGCCCCGGGGGCCAGCAGCACCGCCAGTTCGCGGCGGCTGCCGACGAGATAGTCGATGCGGTCGAAGAATTCGTAGAAGTACTGCGGCGCGGGCACCGGCGGCCCGGCGTGCACGAACAACCGAGGTCGCGGCGCGTCCCGCAGGGTGCGCAGCACGTGCTCGAGCACGGAGGTGGAGTGCTCGAGGGTGAGGAAGACCGCGTCGGCGCCGGTGAGGGTGTCGAGCACCTCGGCCGAGCAGAGGTCTTCGACGGTCAGCCGCACGGCGTCGGCGTCGTGTTCGATGGTGGCGAACGAGCCGGTGACGGTGACGATCACCGCCCCGACCGGGGTGGGTTCGCCCGCGACGGTCTTGAGGTGGCGGACACCGACGCGATGGCGGTGCAGGTAGGCGCCGATGCGGCGACCCGCGTGGTCGTCGCCGACGGTGGCGATCAGTTCGGTGCGGAATCCCAGCCGGGCGGCGGCCACGGCCCGGTTCAGCCCCTTGCCGCCGATCTTCTCGGTGAAACCTCCACGCGCGGGCGAACTCTCCCCTGGCAGGTGATCGGTGCGGTAGATGTGGTCGATGACGGCGTCGCCGAGGACGACCACCTCCCCCCGGGCGGGCGCCGCGGCGGCCACAGCGCTGTCGAGTCTGCTTGCGCTCGAACGGCTTCGGCCGTAACCGGGGTCGACGTGCAGCAGCGCAGCCAGTTCGGTGAAAGCGCGGTGCTCCGGGCTGGTACGCAGGTGGCGGGCGGTCAGTTCGGCGGGCTCGGGGGTGGCGCCCGCGAGTTCGTGCAGCCGCGCCCAGTTCTCGGCCAGGTAGACGCGCCGCTCACCCAGGTCGGCGGCATACAACCGGTCCAGGTCGACCTCGCCGGCGCCGTGCTCGCGCCACCAGCCGAGCGACAGCGCGGCGTCGACGATGAAATGCGTGCTCGGCGGCAGTTTTTCGGCGTGCTCGCGGATGACGGGGCCGACCACGAGCCGGGGGTCGAGCACGCCTTCGCGGTGCGCGCGGCGGCGGATCACCGGCAGCTCGAGCAACGGGGAGATGTCGATCTCGGTGGTGCGCAGGCGTTCCGCGCTCAGGCCGGAGCGTTTGCACAGCCTGGTGAGGATGTTGCGGACGGCGACGGTACCCGGTTCCTGCGCCGTCATGGGCGATGCCCCTTCACTGCTGCTCGTGCACAACCGCCAGCGGCGTTCTGCCACTGTTGTTACGGTGAATTCTGCCAGGGTCACGGCAAATGCCGCGCGCGAACCGGCAACTGCCGAAAATGTTATAGCGGGGGGCGTGTCGACCCGGCACACTGAAAGCAGGTGACGCACCACCCGCAAAGGGGAGGCACCCATGGAGAATCCACATATCCCGGCCACGCGCATTCGAGTCGACCGGACGTCGATGACCAGCGAGGTGAGCCCCGAACGGGCGGCGCGTGAATCCAGGGCCGGGCCACGGTGTTGGCGATTGAGCTGGTTGCCGGATCGGTGGTTGTCGCGCCGTCAGGCGCTGGCCGGGATGGAGTTCGACGCCATCCTCAGCACCATCGACACCGTCGACGACCGGATCGGATTCGCGATGATGGAACTGCGTGCCGATCAGCTCGGCATGACGGTCCAGGAAGCGGCGACGACGCTGTGGGAGCGGATCGTGGCCCGCCGCCTGGTCCACCACGGCCCACCGGGGCCGGACGTGCGGGAATGGCTGGAGCTGCCACCGGAGTCGGACTCGGGAAGCAGCAGGAGGGTGTTCCCGGAGCACGCGTGATCCGCGGCCACCGGCCGAGCCGGTGCGCGGTGGATCGACCTTTCAGGCGCAGCATCCCGAAGGATGCTGCGCCTTCCTCGTCCGTCGGATTCCTCGTCCTCAGCCGAGCGTGGCGTTTCTCAGCCGAGCGTGGCGCGATGCCCCGCGCCGACGGCCTCGCCGATGCAGCGGTAGCCGTCGCGGCGCAGCCGCTCGGCGAGGCCGCGATGGATGCGGCGGGTCCACAACGGTCCGCCGTAGATGAAACCGGTGTAGCCCTGCAGCAGGCTCGCGCCGGCGAGAATCCGCTCGTAGGCCTGGTCGGCGTTCTCGATACCGCCGACGGAGACCAGCGCCAGCCGGTCGCCGACGCGGGCATACAGCCTGCGCAGCACCTCGAGGGAACGCTCGGCCACCGGCGGCCCGGACAGCCCGCCCACACCGATCTCGGTGACGGTGGCGGCGTCGGTGCGCAAGCCCGCTCGGCCGATGGTGGTGTTGGTGGCGACGATGCCCGCCAGACCGAGCTCCACGGCCAGATCGGCGACGGCGTCGATGTCCTCGTCGGACAGGTCGGGGGCGATCTTGACCAGCACCGGCACCGGCCGCCCCGACTCGGCGATCGTGTCCAGCACGGTGCGCAGCAGCGGGCGCAGCGATTCCACCGCCTGCAGGTCGCGCAGGCCGGGGGTGTTGGGAGAACTGACATTGACGACCACGAAATCGGCCAGCGGACCGAGCAGCGCGGCGCTGGTGGCGTAGTCGGCGGGCGCCTGCTCGGCGGGGGTGACCTTGGTCTTGCCGATGTTGGCGCCCAGCGGCACGGTGGCGGTGCGGGCGCGCAGTTGCGCGGCGGCCGCGGCGGCGCCCTGGTTGTTGAAGCCCATCCGGTTGATCAGTGCCTTGTCGGCGGGCAGCCGGAACAGCCGCGGCGCCGGGTTACCGGGCTGCGGGTGGGCGGTGACGGTGCCGATCTCGGCGAAACCCCAGCCCATCGGCCCCCACACGTCGACGCCCTCGGCGTTCTTGTCGAAACCGGCGGCCAGGCCGAGCGGGGCGCGGAACCTGACCCCGAAAACGGTGTTGTGCAGGATCTCGTCGTCGACGACGGTCAGCCTGCTCAGCAGCACCCGAAGCGGGGCGATCCTGGCGGCCAGCCGCATCGCCGCGAACGCCAGATGATGGGCGCGTTCGGGCGGCAGCAGGAACATCAGTCGCAGCAGCAGCGCATACATTCCGCCCATCACATCCCCGGTTCGGGGGTGGGTAGTAGCGCGCTCTTGCGGCGCCGCAGCAGCACCTTGCGGCTGCCGTCGGTGTAGGCGCGCACCTTCGACAGCTCCCAGCCGCCGAACTCGGCCTGGATGGCCAGGCGCATCGAGGCGGTCACCCGGTTCACTTCCCTGGGCAGCCGCAACGGCACGTACTCGTAATCGTCGCTTTCGCCGCCGGACTCCCAACCGGCGGGGAACGCACGGGACCTACTCGCCATCACTGCCCTTCCTTCAGCTCGTCCGCGGGGATCCGCTGCAGGCCGTCACCGGCGGCGGAGCCGACGAACAGGTCACCGGTGCGTTCGTCGACGACGACGGTGTCGGGTTGGCGCACCGTCGGATGGCGCCCGACCTCCTGCCCGATCCCCGTCGACAGATCGAATCCGACGACCTCGTTGCTCTGCGTGCACGTCACCCACACGGTCTCCGACCGGCGATCGTAGGCGAGCGCGTAAGGGGATGATCTTACCGGGAACCGCTGTCGCAGCACGAGCGGTCCGGTGGTGTACACCAGCAGCTCCTCGCCCGCGGTATCGGCCACCAGCACCCGCCCGTAGTGGTCGGAGATCATGTTCACCGCCCCGTCACCGGCCCGCAGCGACAAACCGAGCCGATCCTGCCCCGGGGTGATCTCGGTGATCGAGGTCTGACGGCGGTCCAGCACCGCCGCCTTCTCCCCGGCCGAGACCACCACATCGGCGCTCACCAGACCGGGCACCGTGGTCTGCACCTGCCCGTCGGCGGACACGACGCGCACCCGGCCCTCGGCGTCGCCGACGATCAGCCCACCCGCGCCGTCGAGCACGAGGGTGCGCAGGGCGCCGTCGCCGGCGACCTCGGTGACCGCGCCGGTGGCGGCGGCCACGCGCAAGACCCGGCCACGGGCGGGCACCAGGACCTCACCCGGCTCCCCCTGGGCGAGGGCGGCGCCGGGCACCGGCAGGGTGATCGTGCGCGCCACCTGCCCGTCGGCGGGATCGAGGATCAGCAGCGAGGTGCCCGGGTCGGCGGCCAGCCCGGCCAGCAGCCCGGTGCCGGACTCGGCCAGCAGCGCGTCGACGCGGCCGGGCAGGGCGAACAGCTCACCCGCGGGGGTCACGGTGGTCGGCGGCGCGGGCGCCGCGGTCGCCGGCACGCGGGTGGGCACATGCGGGCCGGGGTCGTCGGAGCCCCCGCCGGGGAGCCCGAGCAGCGGCGCCAACACCACCCCGAGGATCGGGGGAA
>NZ_JARWRU010001090.1 GCF_029867845.1 Nocardia farcinica
GGCCTTCTCGGGGGCGGCGGGTTCCTCGGCGTCGGGGGCGGCTTGTTCGGACTTGCGGGCCGCCTCGGCGGCGGCGGCCGCGCGCTGGTGGACGGCTTTGGTCGCCATCAGCAGCATCTGCTGCATCAGCAACTTCATGAACACCGACCACTGACTGTGCATGTGGTCGACCTCGTCGGAATGCGGTGTCGTCTCGGCGGCGGGAGTGAGCAAGGATTCAGGCATCGGATGTCCTTGGGGAGAGGGCGTTTCGGCGGGGAACTCGGGCGCGGGCGACACCGCAGAGGGCGGTGGGGCCGGTCCGGCCACCGCCGCGGTCGTGGTGGCCGGCGGGGTGGGCACGGCGGTCAGGGCGCGGGTGTAGGGGTCCAGGTACGGGATCGGCACCAAATCAGCGATCCGATGCCCGGCCTCGAGATGGTCGGTGAGGTCCTTGCCGGTGGCGGCCTGCACCACCCGCACCCGTCCCACCAGCCCGGACAGGGTGGCCATGACCCGGTCGGCGCGGTGAAAGCCCGGCGCGTCGCGGTCGGCGACGATAACCACGGTGCGCGCCCCACGCAGCCACTCGGCATGCTCGGGCGACCACCCCGAGGCGCCGCCGGCGTTGGTGGTGGCCACCAACCCCGCTGCGGCGGCGTTGAGGGCGTCCTTCTCCCCCTCGACGAGGTAGATGGTGCGCCCGGCGGCGATCGCTTCACGAACCTGCGGCAGCTGGAACGGGATCTTGTCGAAACCGGTGCGCTCCCAACCACCGTGCCGGGAGTTCCAGGAGCGTTGGGAGAACGACTTGTCCCGCCCACCCTCGAAATCGGCCTCGCGGCGGATGACCTCACCGGCGACGGTGCCGTCAGCGCGGACGTAGGTGTAGGTGGCGGTCGACCTCCACGGCGAAACCTGCGCGCCGAGGTCACGTTTGGGTTTGTGCGCCGGGATGCCCGCCGCGCGCAGGGCACGATCGGATCGGGATTCCGCCCGCTTGGCTGGGCGCCGGGCCGGACCGGACCGCGCCCCACGCTCACCGCGCCGCAACGGGGTGTCGTAGAGGTCGGCCACCCGCAGCCCGACCGCGTCGAGAACCAGTTCGTCCTCACACCCGGCCTGGCAGCGGACCTTCGTGCGGCCGGCGTCGCCGAAATACTTCACCGACAACGACGGCCGATGATGACGACCATCACCCTCGTGCACCGGGCAGCAGTACTTCGTCCACGACCCTGACGGACGGCCCGGGCCCACCACCTGCTCCAGCGCGGTGGTGACCCGCACCCACGACCCCCGACCCGCCTCATGTGCTGGGACGGCCATCAGGGAAACTCCCGGATGACCACCCGGCGGGCCTGCCCGGTGGCGGGCGGCAGGTAGAGACTCGTCACCGGCAGCGCCGCCGTGGTGGTGTCGGGCTGCTGGTCCTCGATGTAGCCGTCGGCGAACTTCAGCGCGTCGGGGATCTCCACGACCGGCAGCTTGGTCAGGCGCCGCACATGCCCATCGGCGACCGAGCAGTAGCGGAACGGCCCGTTCTCGGGATCGAGCAGGCGGTCCATCATCGGGTCGGCGTGGTGCAGCCACCACACCGACATCTCCACCCCGTCGCCCTGGCGCATCCGCTCGAAGGACCGCCACAACGCCGCCAACCGGGCCACGGCCTCACCGTGGTCCCACCACACCGGGCACCAGCGAGCCTTCTTCTGGCTCCCCTCCCGGGTGACCTCGCGGCGGTAGACGCGGGCGAGGAACTCGGAGACGAACAGCTCCAGGTTGCGGTACTTCAGCTTCTCGACCGGGTCCTCACCCTGCTGGGGGTCGACCGCGGCCAGCGCGTCACGCACCGCCGCGACCCGCATCTCCTCGGCGACCTCCTCGGTGAGGACCTCATCGAGTGCGCCCTTGGCGATGAGCTGGGCGGCCTCGGCGACCTGGGAAGCGATCGCTTTGCGGACCGCACCGGTCAACGCCTCGGTCAGCTCCACCACCCCACCGACCCCCGCCCCGGCCCCTGCCCCGGTGTCGGTGTCGGTGTCGAGGGTGGTGAGGTCGATGTCGATGTCGCTGCTGCTGGTCGGGATATCGGTGCTGGTCATGCGGTTTTGCCTTTCTGGTCGGACAGTGGCGGCACCACCTGCAACCGCGGCCGCACGGGCTCGGTGGCGTTGGCGAGTTCGTCGAGAGCGGCGGCGATTTGGGCGGCGTAGGGGCGGTCCATCCAGGGCACGGTCTGGGCGAGCGTGGCCCGGTTGCCGGAGGTGAACACCACGCACCGCCCGCGCGGCATCGCCGCCAGATCACTCGGGTGCAGGGTGATTTCGGTGGTCCGCGACACCGAGTGCGAGCGGTGCCCGCCCTGGGCTTTGCTGACCGAGACCGACTGCTCGTAGTGCGGGCCGATCAACTCCGAGCGGGCGCGAAGGAACGCTTCGTCGTCCAGGCCGCCGCCGATGACCTTCACATTCGCCGCCGACCACAGCGCCTTCATGCCGTCCTCGCCCCAGCAGCGCACACCGGGGTAGCCGTAGCATTTGCCGAAAATCGGGCGGATATGGCGTTGTGTCTGGTCGATGATCCGCTCGGCCTGTTGGGTTGAAACGATCGTCTGTCTCGCCACCGGCTCCTGGTGGGCGCGGCGTATCCGCCCAGCTCGCCGACGATCCGATTCGGGTCAGGACTCGTGTGGGACGTAAGGGCCCGCAACCCAAGGGTTGTCAGGAAGTGCGAAGTAGCGGGGTCTTTACGACAGGCTGGTGAATTCTCAGGCTCGTGGTGGAGCATTGCTGACGATGCGGTGGATGGTGGAGCGGCCGACGCTGTATTCCTCGGCGAGGTCAGCGAGGCTCGCGTCGTCGGCGGGGTCGTGGTAGCGGCGGTGGATTGTTTTCCGTGCCGTGAGAGGTAGTTTCGGCTGTTTGCCTTTGAGTCTGCCTTTTGCGCGGGCTTTGGCCATGCCCTCGCGGGTGCGTAGGTGGTTGAGGTTGGCTTCGAATTCGGCGACCATGGCGAGGGTTTGCAGGAACAGCTTGCCGAACGGGTCTGCCCAGTCGTAGATCGAGCTCCCGAGTCCGAACAGCACATCGCGCTCGCGCAGTTCGGTCAGGGTCTGGCCTGCTTCGGCCATGTTGCGTGCGAATCGGTCGAACTTCGTCGTGGTCAGCACTACCTGTCGCTCGTCGATGGCCGCTGCGGCGGAGGTGGCGGCGGCGAGTGCGTTGTCCAGGCCGGCCCGGTTGTTGCGGGTGGTCCCGGAGAACCCTTTGTCGATGAAGATCCGCTCGCGCGGCAC
>NZ_JARWRU010001091.1 GCF_029867845.1 Nocardia farcinica
CCCCCCGGCCCCGCCCGCGCCCCCCCCGGCCGCCCGGGGGGCGGGGAGACCGTCTCAGCGGTGGCGGTTCACTCCCCCGGCGCCAGCAGCGCCGCCAGTTCGGCCACCGCGATCCGCAGCTGCTCGGCGAAGGCGTGCATCTGGTCGGCGACCGTGGTCGGGGTGGCCAGGTACAGGTTCCAGCGATCCGGCAGCAGCACGTAGGCGATGCCGATGCAGCGCGAGCTGGTGGAACCGAAACCGAAGTACTCGATGTTCACCGAGGGCGCGGAGCTGGTGCTCAGGTAGTCGTCACGCATGATCGTCCAGCCCGGGCGGTCGTCGAGCGCGATGGGCTCGGTGACGCCGAGCTCGGCGCCGCGGCGCCGCTGGATCCACTGCAGCTCCCACAGATGCTGCTCGGGCGCGTCGCCGGCCTGGCACTGCTGGGCGCGGGCCACGTGCTTGTCGGCGGCGGTGCGGGCCGCCGCCAGCCTGGCCGCGTGGTCGGCGGCCGGGTCGAGCATGGCGTCGACGAAGGCGATCATCTCCGGGGTGACCACGCGCATGGCCTCGGTGCGGCCGTTGCGGTACTGCCTGGTCGCGATGGATTCATAGGTTGCCCCGGTCACACCCTTGCTGCGCCGGTGCGCCAGCTGGTAGGCCAGCTGGGCGAAGGCGTCGGGAGAGATCTTCAGCCGCTTGGCCGCGGCCGTGCCGAAGTCGGGGAAGCTGACCGTGGTGGTCGCGTTGGCGGCGGCGTAGTCGGCGAAGTCCTTGCCCGCGGCCTTGATGCGCTGGCGCAGCTCGGCGTCGAGCACGAACTCCACGCGCTCGATCTCGGGCGTGCCCTGCGAGCGCGCCCCCGCCGACTCGGCGTGGTCGGCGGCGGTCCGTTCGAGCAGTGTGTCGACGAAGGACAGGATCGTGGTGCCGTCCAGGCCGCAGTGCTCGACGTTGATGCCCGCGCTGCCGTCGGCGAAGACGATGAACGAGATCGACTTGTCGAAGTAGCGGTTGGCGCTGTCGCCGTGCAGCAACTGGTCGCAGGCGTGCAGGGTGTCGCGGGGCGCGAAGTCTTCCAGGCACACGCAGAACAGCGCGGTCTCGATGGTGTCGAGCGCGGCCACGTTCGCGGGCTCGGCGCGCAGCAGCTCGCGGTCGGCGGCCCATTCGGCACGGGCCTTGGTGGTCAGGTGGCCCACGCTGGTGTCGGGCTCGGCGGGCCGCGCGCCGGCCTCCAGCACCGCGCGCTGCCCCGCGGCCAGCTCGTCGAGGGTGTGGGGGACGCCCTCGGCGCCGATGACGTCGAGCCGGAACACGTGCCCGTGGTGGAAGACCGCGATGTGGCGCTCCCGCGAGGGGCCGGGCCAGGCGTCGGTGTAGGGCACGCGCACGGTGTCCTGCTCGGCGCCGGGGATGCGGGTCTCGGAGAACAGGTACTTGTTCTGCCACATCGACAGCCGCTTGCCGCGCTGGGTGGCGGGCGGGATCTCCTCGCGGTCCAGCGCCAGCTTGTAGTCCACCGCCGCCAGGGTGAGGGCGGCCGCGCGCGAGATCTGGTCGGGCGGGGTCGAGGCGGCCAGGGTGGTGTCGTCGCGGAAGAGGAAGAAGAAGTTGGCGTTCAACGCGATCCGGTCCCGCCTGCCCAGGTAGCGCGAGGGCCAGAACTGGTCGAGCCAGCTGCCGACGCCGGGGGTGGCGTCGTACTCGGCCAGCGCCGCGTGCAGGACGGGGCCCGGCCCGTCGAGCAGCTCGCGCACCGCCGTCTCGGTGGCGGCCAGTTCGTCGGCGGTCAGCAGCGGCGAGCACCACTCGAGGAAGCGCTCGGCGCTGGCCTCGAGGGTGGGCAGCGGTACGCGGGGCAGCTCGTCTTCGGCGGCGAAAGTGCGTTCGGTCAACTCGAGTCCTCGTCTCGGGAGGTGCGCCGGCCGCGGCGGGCGGCGCGCCCCCCCCCGGGGAGCCGGTCGCCGGGGACGACGTGGCGAGCCTGGCCAAGCGGTTCGAGCGCGACGCGCTGCCGCTGGTCGACCAGCTCTACGGCGC
>NZ_JARWRU010001092.1 GCF_029867845.1 Nocardia farcinica
GGACCATACTGCTTGTGTGAATTCGGGCAGTGGCGACCGCGACGGTCGCGTGGACGAGGGCTCGGCCGCCGTGCGGCCGGCCGGCTCGGCCGCGCCCGAAACCCCGGCCGGTTTCACCGAAGCCGTCGCCGGATTCCTCGATGCCCGCGCCATGATCGGCTGCCGTCATCGCCTGCGCATGGACGCCGCGCACGGGCGCGAACTGCGCGACGTGGTCGAGGATTCCGGGGTGCGGCAGCGCCGTGAGGCCGCCGCCGCGCACCGCGCCTCGGTGCGCGACACCCTGATCGCCGCGGCCCCCGACGCCTGGGTCGTCATCGATCCCGAGCTGCGGGCGGGCGCCCGCGCCGAGGCCACCGTGCGCGCGTGCGAGGCGGGGGCGCAATGGATCTGGGGCGCGTTGCTGCCGCAGGAGCCCGACACCGGCAGGCGCGGCGGCTCGGAGATCCTGATGCGCGACACCGATCGCGGCGGATACATCCCGATCATCGTGGTCAACCACAAGGTCACCGATCCGCGCAGGCCGGGTCCCGCCGACTTCCACCCGCTGACCTCGGAGCTGTCGCGCTGGAATCCGCAGCCGGACAAGTCGCGCAAGCTTCGCCAGCAGCCGCGCGACCAGCAGCGCCTCGCGCACCTGTACCGGATGCTGCAACGGCACGGCCTGGCCAGCCCGAGCCTGCTCGGCGGGGTGATCGGCCTGCAGGCCGTTCGGATCCTGGTGCACGACATCGCCGGGGTGCTCGACGACTACGACCGCCGCTACGCCGATCGCATCGCGGTGGTGCGCGGCCAGTCGCCCACCACCCCCGCCAAGGTGCCCGAGTGCAGGCAATGCCCCTGGTGGACAAGGGGAGCCGAGGGCGCGAGCTGCGAGCAGTGGCTGACCGAGCGTCACCACGTGAGCCTGGTCGCGCCCGGCTCGCGCGCGGAGGTGCTGCGCGGCCACGGCGTCACCACCATCGAAGAGCTGGCCGCCTGGACGGGGGAGGCCCCGCAGGACTGGCAGCACGGCCCCTTCGACGAGGCCGTGGTCACCGCCCGGGCCTGGCTGGCGGGCGCCCCGCTGGTGCGCCGCTTCGAGACGGTGCGGGTGCAGCGCGCCGACGTGGAGGTCGACGTCGACCTGGAGAGCTACCAGGAGCACGGCGCCTACCTGTGGGGCACGCTGCTCGACGGCCGGTACCGTCCGTTCCTCACCTGGGACCCGCTGCCCACCACCGACGAGGGCCGCTCCTTCGGCGAGTTCTGGACCTGGCTGATGTCGGTGCGGGCCGCCGCTCGCGCGGCGGGCAAGACCTTCGCCGCCTACTGCTACTCGCGCACCGCCGAGGACAAGTGGCTCTACGAGTCGGCCGAGCGGTTCGCCGGCATGCCGGGCGTGCCCACCGTCGAGCAGGTGCGCGAGTTCGTCGACGGACCGGAGTGGGTGGACATGTTCCAGGCCGTCACCGAGCAGTTCATCTGCCCCAACGGCAAGGGCCTGAAGAAGGTGGCCCCGGTGGCGGGGTTCTCCTGGCGCGACCCGGAGGCGGGCGGCGAGGCGTCGATGAGCTGGTACCGGCTTGCGGTCGGCTACGACGGCCCGCCCGACCTCGGCCAGCGCACCCGCCTGCTCGAGTACAACGAGGACGACGTGCGCGCCACGCTGGCGTTGCGGGAGTGGATGTCGCCCCGGCAGCCCACCGCGCACAGCGCCGTCGAGCAGGTGCCCTCGCTGGCCGACTTCGCGCTCGACCCGCGGGCGACCCCCGCGCGAACTCCCGCGCCGGTCACCGCCTCCGGCGGCGGTACCCTGTCGACGTGACAGAGCACGTCGAACAACTCGAGTTCCAGGCAGAAACCCATCAGCTGCTCGAGCTGATGATCCATTCCGTCTACTCCAACAAGGACACGTTCCTTCGCGAGCTGATCTCGAACGCGTCCGATGCCCTGGACAAACTGCGGCTTGCCTCCTTCCAGGACAAGGATCTGCAGGTCGACACCTCCGACCTGCACATCGAGCTGGAAGTCGACAAGGACAACCGCGTGCTGACCGTCCGGGACAACGGCATCGGCATGTCCCGCGCGGAGGTCGTCGACCTGATCGGCACCCTGGCCAAGTCCGGCACCGCGCAGGTGCGCAAGCAGCTGGCCGAGGCGAAGACCGAGGCCGCCGCCGAGGCCCTGATCGGCCAGTTCGGCATCGGCTTCTACTCCACCTTCATGGTGGCCGACAAGGTCGTGCTGACCACCCGCAAGGCGGGCGAGACCACCGCCACCCGCTGGGAGGCCACGGCGGGCAGCTCCACCTACACCATCGAAGACCTCGACGAGGCCCCGCAGGGCACCGCGGTGACGCTGCACCTCAAGCCCGCCGACGTGGAGGACCACCTCTACGACTACACCCAGGAGTGGAAGCTCCGCGAGATCGTCAAGAAGTACTCCGACTTCATCGCCTGGCCGGTCCGCATGCAGGTCGAGCGGACCGTCACCGAGGGTGAGGGCGAGGAGAAGACGGAGAAGACCGTCGTCGAGGAGCAGACCCTCAACTCCCAGAAGGCGCTGTGGACGCGCCCGCGCTCGGAGGTCTCCGACGAGGAGTACAAGGAGTTCTACAAGCACGTCAGCCACGCCTGGGACGAGCCGCTGGAGATCATCCCGCTCAAGGCCGAGGGCACCTTCGAGTACCAGGCGCTGCTGTTCCTGCCCTCGCAGGCGCCCTTCGACCTGTTCACCCGCGAGCACAAGCGCGGCGTGCAGCTCTACGTCAAGCGGGTGTTCATCATGGACAACTGCGAAGAGCTCATGCCGGAGTACCTGCGCTTCGTCAAGGGCGTCGTCGACGCTCAGGATCTGTCGCTGAACGTCTCGCGCGAGATCCTGCAGCAGGACCGCCAGATCCAGATGATCCGCAAGCGCCTGGTCAAGAAGGTGCTCTCGACGGTCAAGGACATGCAGGCCGCCGAGGACCAGGAGAAGTACCAGACCTTCTGGCGCGAGTTCGGCCGCGTCCTCAAGGAGGGCCTGCTCTCGGACTTCGACAACCGCGAGACGATCCTGCAGGTCAGCTCGTTCGCCTCGACCCACTCGGAGTCCGAGGCCACCACGCTGGCCCAGTACGTCGAGCGCATGCCCGAGGGCCAGGACGTCATCTACTACATGACCGGCGAGTCCAGGGAGCAGATCGAGCGCTCGCCGCACATGGAGGCCTTCCAGGCCAAGGGCCGCGAGGTGCTGATCCTGACCGACCCGGTCGACGAGATGTGGGTCGGCTCGGTGCCGGAGTTCGACGGCAAGCGCTTCCAGTCCATCGCCAAGGGCGAGGTCGACCTGGAGTCCGAGGAGGAGAAGAAGGCCTCCGAGGCGTTGCGCGAGCAGCAGGACAAGGAGTTCGCCGACCTGCTCGGCTGGCTGGGCAAGACGCTGGAGGACAACATCAAGGAGGTGCGCCTGACCAACCGGCTTACCACCTCGCCTGCCTGCCTGGTCGGCGACGTCTTCGACTTCACCCCGATGCTGGAGCGCATGTACCGGGCCTCGGGTCAGTCGCTGCCGGTGAGCAAGCGCATCCTCGAGCTCAATCCGACCCATCCGCTGGTCACCGGACTGCGCGAGGCCTACGACAAGCGCAAGGCCGAGGCCGACGAGGGCAAGGTGCCCGAACTCACAGAGACCGCCGAACTGCTGTACGGCACGGCGGTGCTGGCCGAGGGCGGCGAGCTGTCCGACCCGGCCCGGTTCGCGCAACTGCTCACCGACCGGCTCACCCGCACGGTCCAGCCGTAACGGCGAAATCCCCGGCCCCCTTCCGCTTTCGGCGCGGGAGGGGGCCTTTTTCGTGTCGGCGTGCCAGGTTTGCCGTGATCGCCCCGAAGTTGCGTAAGGGTAGCCGAACTCTCCACGGTGGTCTCCCAAAATTGCTGTGCGCATTGGTTTTTCGAGTTCGGAGCGCTGGTCGTTGCGGTTTGCTCGAGGTAATCTCGAAAGCCCGGGCAGACTTCGAGCCCGAGCAGGGGAGTGAGCAGCAGGGGAGTGAGCACCGGCCATGACCGCCACCATCGCGCTGAGCATCGGCATCGTCTTTCTGGCCGAGCTCGGCGACAAGTCCCAGCTGATGGCGCTGACCTTCGCGTTGCGCTATCGCTGGTGGGTGGTGCTGTCCGCGATCGCCGCGGCCACCGCGGGCGTGCACGTCATCTCGGTCGCCGTCGGCTACTTCCTCGGCGCCTCCCTGCCCACCACCGCCATCGCCTTCGTGGCCGCCGCCACCTTCCTGCTCGTCGGCCTGTGGACCCTGCGCGAGCACCTCGACGGCCACGGCGATGAGGAGCTCTCCGCCCCTCGCGCCACCACCGCGCCGTTCCTGGTGGTCCTGTCCGCCGTGCTGCTCGCCGAACTCGGCGACCGCACCATGTTCGCCACCGCCGCGCTGGCCACCGACAACCACTGGCTCGGCGTCTGGCTCGGCTCCACCATCGGCATGGTCGCCGCCGACGGGCTGGCCATCGCAGTCGGCATCGCAGTCGGCAAGCACCTGCCCGAGCGGCTCATCGGCCTGGCTTCGGGCGCGTTGTTCCTGGTCATCGGCACGGCCACATTGCTATCGGCGCTTTCGGCCGCTCCGCTGGTCGCCGTCGGCGTCGTCGCGGCGGTGCTCGCGGTCACCGCTGTCGTCCTGGCGGTCCCGCTGCTGCGCCGCCGGGCGGCCGCCGACGTGATCGCCACCCATGCGGGAGCCACCACCGACGACGAAGAACTCCTCGCCGGGCGGCCGGATCGCCCGCTCGGCTGAACCGAGGTCCGGCGCACCAGCCGGATCGCTCGGATCCGGCTCACGAGCCGGGCAGGTCCTCCGGGCCGCCGTAGAGCGCCCCGCCCCGGCGCACCATCTCCACCAGCGGCTCGCGCAGCTTGCGCAGCCCGTCGATGTCGCCCGCGGAGATGCGCCCGGTGGCCATGGCGCTCACCGCCGCGGTGAACGCCGCGCACGCGAAGCGCTGCTCCTCGGTGCGCGCGTCGAGCACCTCGGCGATCAGGTTCACGAAGGAGACCTGCAACTGCGCCCGGGTGCTCAGCGCCTTCGAACCGACCGCGTACACCTCGACCAGGTAGAGCCGGGCGTAGGCCGGGTCCTCGATCAGGCCGTCCAGGTAGGCGGTGACCAGCCGGTCCATCCGCTCCAGGTCGGGGCCCTCCTCCGGCGCGCCGGGGCGCTTGTCGGCGGCCGCGGTGATGCGGGCGACCAGCCGTTCCACCGCGCGGGCGTACGCGGCCTGGAAACAGTCCTCCTTGGATCGGAACTGCTCGTAGAAGGTCTCCCTCGACACGCCTGCCCGCTTGAGCACCGCCGCCACCGAGGTGCCGACATATCCCTGCGCCGCCATCGCATCGGCCATGGCGTCGAGGATGCGGTCCCGCTGCGAGGCGATCACCTGCTCCCTGGGCAACCCGTGGCGTCCCCGGGGGAGCTGGCGCGTGTTGCCTGCCTTTCGCTGCATACTTCGATTTTCGCCGTTGTGTCCGAGGGTGCCGTGGGCGGGGGCTCGGGCGCCACGGGTTAGGGTCGATCGACGAAGGGCCAACTGGCTGTCACGAACGAGAGGACCATCGTGGAGATTTCGGGTTCCGCCGCCATCATCACCGGCGGTGCAAGCGGCCTCGGCGCCGCCACCGCCAAGCGTTTCGCCGAGCTGGGCGCCACCGTCTTCGGCCTGGATGTCCCCGCGTCGATCGAGCGCGCCGGTGACAATGTGCCCGCCGGTGTCACCCTGATCCCGGCCGACGTCACCAGCCACGACGAGGTCTCCGCCGCCGTCGCGCAGGTCGTCGACTCCGGCGCGCCGTTGCGCATCGTGGTCAACTGCGCCGGTGTCGGCTGGGCGGGCCGCATCCTGTCCAAGAACGGCCCGCACGACCTAGAGCTGTTCCGCACCGTCATCACGGTCAACCTGCTCGGCACCTTCAACGTCATGCGTCTGGCCGCCGACGCCATCGCCAAGACCGACCCGGTCGACGAGTACGGCCAGCGCGGCGTGGTCATCAACACCGCCTCCGTGGCGGCGTTCGAGGGCCAGATCGGCCAGATCGCCTACTCGGCCTCCAAGGGTGGCGTGCACGGCATGACCGTGCCCGCCGCGCGCGACCTGGCCCAGTTCGGCATCCGCGTGAACACCATCGCCCCCGGCATCATCGACACCCCGATGCTGGCCGGCGTCACCGAGGAGTACCGCAAGGGCCTCGAGGCGGGCGTCCCGTTCCCCTCGCGCCTCGGCCGCCCGGACGAGTACGCGCAGCTGTCGCAGTACATCGTCGAGCACGACTACCTCAACGGCGAGACCATCCGCATGGACGGCGCCCTGCGCATGGCGCCGCGCTAGGCCGGTATCCCGACACCGCGCAGCACCGCACGAGGGCCGTCGCCGGATCGACTCCGGCGGCGGCCCTCGTCGCGGGAGCGGACGGATCAGGGGCGCGGCCGGTGGCCGATGCCGATCAGCGCGGTGGCGGTCAGCGGGGCGTTCGGGCGGTAGTGCCGCTCGAGATGGGCGAGCATGGTGGCCTCGCAGTCGCGCCACCTCTGCTCACCGAGGTCGTGCCGCAGCAGGGTCATCGGCGCGCTGCCGACGAGCATGTGGTCGAGCAGATCCTCGGCGCTCGGCCACGACAGCGTCCTGGTGTGTCGCATGATGGCGACTCCGGCGAAGCCCGCCTCGCGCATCTCGCCCGCGAACACCTCGGGATTCTCCAGGCTGGAGTACACCGGCTGCGGCTCCTCGTCGATCGCGCCTGTCGCGCACAACGCCCCGTACATGGTGC
This sequence comes from Nocardia farcinica, assembly GCF_029867845.1. GTDB lineage: Bacteria > Actinomycetota > Actinomycetes > Mycobacteriales > Mycobacteriaceae > Nocardia > Nocardia farcinica_A. The sequence continues at coordinate 6,799 of NZ_JARWRU010001092.1, forward strand.
GCATGAGCGTGGACTCGACCACCGGCGCCCAGCTGGACACCACCGCCACCCCGCCGGGACGCAGCACCCGGAACATCTCGGCGAAGCCGCGGCGACGGTCGGGGAAGAACATCAACCCGAACATCGAGAACGCGGCGTCGAAGTACCCGTCGGCGTAGGGCAGCCGCTGGCCGTCGCCCAGGTGGGTGCCGATGTTGGCGAGCCCGGCGGTCACGGCACGCTCGCGCAGCACCCGCAGCATCCGCTCGGAGAAGTCGACGGCGTGCACCTCGGCGGCCCGCGGCGCGGCCAGCAGGCTCAGCGCCCCCGGGCCCGAGGCCAGATCGAGCACGCGGTCGCCCGCGCGCACTTCGACGAGCTCGAGCGCCCGCTCCGCGAACCCGCTCATCAGCTCGCCGGAGTAGGCGGCATAGCCCTCGGCGGCCAGGTCCCAGGCGCGCGCCGACGACAACGGGATAGTGGACATGTCTGCCATCATCCTTCCGGCCGCGACGGACCCACCGGGCGGCCCCTCGCAAACTAATCGAGCGAGCGCGCGACCGGGTGGTGAAACGGCGGTCGGAGGGGTGGATTCGCCTCAGGCGGCCAGCAGCATGGCCAGCACCGCGGTGTCGGGATCGCTGATCGGGTCGAGCCCGACCCGGCTCACCAGCGATGTGACCGTGCCGTCGGATTCGGCCTCGGCCCAGGCGGCGCGATGCTCCAGCCCCAGATGCGGCACCCCGGGCAGCAGCACGCACCCCGAGGCGGCGCCGGTGCACTCCGGCAGCGACGGCCTGGTCTCCGACGGCGGATGCAGCATGAGCAGCGCCGGTGGGGTGCGGTCGGCGAAGCGGCCCGGTTCGATCGCCTCGTCGCCGAGGACGGGGCCCTCGGCCATGACGATGCCCACCGTGCCGGGTTCGGGATCCTCGGGCAGTTCCTCGCGCACGCCGAAGACCGTGGTGGTCGGCAGCAGACCGGGCAGCGAGGCGACACGCACCGCGAGCACGAGCACCTGTGCCCACTCCTTGGTGGTGTCGGGCCAGCGCCCCGAGATGAGGAAACCGCGCAGGCAGCCTCGGGCCTGGAAGGGGGTGATACCGATGGAGGTGTCGCCGTCATGTCTGTGCCTCCCGAAATCCGGCTACCGGGGGCGACGGTGCCCCTTCGCAAAGGGATCGAAATGTCTGGATTTCGAGAATGACTCAACTGTCATTTGGCACACAAGTACCAGAGAGTGCCAGCGCCGCGGCGGTGGGGTGGAAACCGGGCCGACGAAACAGCCGCGGGGTGCGACCCGGGAGGGGGGGGCCCCGGCCCGGGGTACGGGGGGGGGGGGCCCCAAGGGGCGGGCCGCCCCGCCAGAAAACCCCGC